>NZ_APNG01000004.1:0-275372 GCF_040361255.1 Salinisphaera sp. T5B8
TCCTCAAGATACGAGACGCCTTTCCCGGTAATGTGCGATGAACCAAAAATAAGGGCGTTGGGTCGGTCGTGCAGGGTGCGCGCCAGCGGCGCGACATCATCGAGTACGCGGTTGAGCCGCTCCAGCGAGCGGCTCAACTCGCCGTAGGCTGGCGCGCCCTGCTGGAAACCGTCGAGCGTTTGCTGCAGTTCGCCGAGGGTGACACGCAGCGTACGCGGCAGTTCACGCGTGTCTTTCGACTCCAGCAACCGGTTGATATTGCGGGTCGCGCGATGCAGTTCGTCGAGCGTGGCGTTGGAGGTTTCCAGCGTGTGTCGGAGATCGTTGGCGATCGGACGGATATCGATCGCGTTGAGCTTGTCCATCAGGTCGGAGAGCTGGCTCTGGATGCTGGTAATGCTGCTGGGCACGCTCGGAAAGACGTCATAGGCGCCGATGGTGGTGGGCGTATAGTCGCTCGTCTTGTCCTCGAAGTGGACATCGATGAAGGTCGAGCCGGTGAGCAGATTGCCCGACTTGATTGTCGCGCGCAGGCCATTGGCGAAGAAGCGACGGGTTTTCTCGCGCCACTGGGCATCGCTCCACTGGGTCCAGCTGTTGGCAGGGCGCTGGGGCTCGATTGCGATGAGCACCGGGATCTTGAAATCGGAGAGCTGGTCGTAGTTGAAGTCATCGCGGAAGAAGGGCACTTCCACAACCGTGCCGATACGCAGGCCCCGATACTCCACCGGCGCGCCGGGGTTGAGTCCGCGCACCGAGTCGTCGAGCAGGATCACGTAGCGGATCTTGCGATCGAAACGATCCTGGTTGGCCGCGCTGCGCGTGGCATAGAGCTTGAACGCCTGGCCATCGCTGGCTTTTTCGCCGGCATCGACGCCATTGGCGCGGCCGAAGGTCACGCCGCCGGCCAGGATGCTCTGCAGGGAGCCGGTCTGTACGTCCACGCCGTCCGAGCCGAGATGAAAATCGATGCCCGATCGCAGCCAGAACTGGGTGGTATCGGTAATCAACTCGGCATAGGGGTCGCGTACGAAGACGCGGTATTCCATCCGCTTTTTCTCGAGTGAGAACTCACTGGCCTCGATCTGGCCCACCGTCTGGCCCTGATAGATGATCGGATCGCCCACCGCCAGCGAGTTGTCGCCATCGCTGGTCAGGCGTACGGAAACCCCGGGTTCGTCAGAGGACGTCGCCGGCGGCGTATCCTGGACCTTGAAGCGGCGTTGCGAGGTGTCTGCATTACCCGGTTGCAGCTGGATATAAGCACCGGAAAGAATCGTGCCCAGGCCGCTGATGCCCTGACGGCCCACCCGGGGTTTGACCACCCAGAAGCGGCTGTCGGCCACCAGCAGATCGGCGGTATCCGGGTTCATCTGTACGGTTGCGACCGCGCCTTCGTAATCGTCGGCCAGGCGCACGGATTCCAGATGCCCGACCTCGACGCTACGGACCTTGACCAGCGTTTTGCCGGCTTCGAGACCCTCGGCGGTATCCAGGGCCAGGGTGATTTCCGGGCCGCGCGACATGACGTTCTGGTAGATCAGCCACAGGCCGATGAGCGCCGCGCCCACGGGGATCAGCCAGACCGGCGAAATTCGCCGGCGCCGTGCGTCGTGCGTCACGGCGGTGTTCGGATCATCGGTCATGGTGTTTCCGTTTCGAAAGTCTCGCCCCACAGCCGGCGCGTGTCGAAGGTCAGCGCTGCGACCATGGTAATGATCACGACCGCCGCGAAACATAGCGCCGCCGGGCCGGGTTCGATTGCCATCAGCGCGCCCGCGCGCACCAGCGCGACCAGCACGGCGACCACGAACACATCGATCATCGACCAGCGGCCGATTTTTTCGGTGATGCGATACAGGCGCATCTGCACGCGCGAATCGTGGTGGTATCCATGACGGGCAGCAAGGCACAGCCAGGCCAGTGCGATGATCTTGCTGATCGGCACCACGATGCTCGCGATGAAGATCACGGCCGCGATCGGCCAGGAGCCGGTATGCACCAGATGCAGTACGCCGCCGATAATCGTCTGTGGATCGGTCGAACCCAGACTGGTCGTCGACATGATCGGATAGATATTGGCCGGAATATACAGGATCACGGCCGTAACCAGCAGCGCCCAGGTCAGCTGCAACCGGTCGGCGGCGTGGGCCACGCTACGCCGCCCACAACGAGGGCAGCGTTCGCCTTCGCGCGGGCGAAACGGCATGTCGCAGCCGCGACACACGACCGCGCCCTGACTGGCGCCGGTTCGCCCGGGTTGCAGACTGGTGGGCTCGACAGCATCCGGGGCCAGATCCCGCCATAGCGAGGGCCAATCGACGAGCGTGAAGCAGCGCAGTAGCAATACCGCATACACGCAGAACACTGCGAACGACGGGCCGATGGCGATATCGGCGAGCGTGACGATCTTGATCAGGCTGACCAGTACACCGACGATAAATACGTCGGCCATCATCCAGGGTTCGAGCGGGCGCAACTGGCGGGCGAGCAGGCGGGTGGCATTACCCGCGCTACCTCTGATGGCCTGGAGGCAAAGAAACACGACCGCGAGCAGATAGAGCCCCGGCAGGGCGACGGTGGTACACAGCAGCAACAGGCCCAGGCTTGGATAGTCATGGCCGGCCATCGCCCCTGCGGCATCCAGAAAGCTCATCGTGTGGGTCACGCCGCGGGTGGAAAAACTCAGAAAGTCGAAGGCGAAGACCAGCGCGAGCATGATCAGCGCGGCCAGTGCCCAGGCCAACGGGCGTTGATGGTCGGCCTGGGCCGGTGGCGCGACGTGATGGCCGCACCGCACACATTGCGCGGCTTCGCCCGGCGCGCGCGGCGGTACGCGCATTACCCAGTCGCATTCGCTGCAAACGGCGATTGTCTGCGGTAGCGCGCGGCGCGAATTCATGCGGTCAAGATAGGGTTTTTATCCATGGTTGGATGCGCCGGTCGGGATTGACGGTCGTGCGGGTGTGTTACCTACGCGGGCCCGCGGGTCAGGGCAAATATACGCGAACAAGTCCGGCTCGCGGGCAGGGCATCGACAGCCGAGCACGAGTCGAGACAGACGGCTATGCGGCAGTCGCCGGCACTTATGGCCGGTTCAGGTCCTCGAATGAACGCCAATACGCGCGAATATCGAAGGCGAGCAAACGCCTCGCGCCTTTGGCGTGGGTGTAGAAAGTCGCAGTGTGCGGGCGACTGTGCGTATGAAAGCATGCATTATCTTGCGCAGGTACAAAGTTCAGCAAAAGGTATGAAGCGCCGATCGCCCGCTTTGCGTCGCTCTGCCTTTTCGCCTCATTTGCGTTCATTCGCGGACGAGACTTTTCAACGATGAGCGCAGGTTGCGCCGCAGTTTGCATTGGCCGCGTCCTTGGCGTTGCGATACCCACAAAAAAAGCGGGCCGTAGCCCGCTTTTTTCAATCGCGACGTCGCTGTCGATCAGCGGTTGTCGATATCGACATAGTCGCGCAGCTGGTAGCCGGTGTAGACCTGGCGCGGACGTGCGATACGCATGCCAGGATCGGCCATCATTTCCGACCAGTGCGCGGCCCAGCCGACGGTGCGCGCGATCGCGAACATCGGGGTGAACATGTTGATCGGAATGCCCAGCGCCTGATAGATGATGCCGGAATAGAAATCCACGTTCGGATACAGCTTGCGCTCGACGAAGTAGTCGTCTTCGAGGGCGATGCGCTCGAGTTCGAGGGCCAGCTCGAAGAGCTTGTTGTTCTGCATGCCGTAGTGCTCGAGGATCTCGTGGCAGTAGCCGCGAATGATCTTGGCACGCGGATCGAAGTTCTTGTACACACGATGGCCAAAGCCCATCAGACGGAACGGGTCGTTCTTGTCCTTGGCCTTTTCCAGATACTTGGGTACCTGCGATACATCGCCGATCTGGCCGAGCATGTTCAGCACGGCTTCGTTGGCGCCGCCGTGTGCCGGTCCCCACAGGGCCGCGATGCCCGAGGAGATCGCCGCATAGGGGTTGGCGCCGGTGGAGCCGGCCATACGCACGGTCGAGGTCGAGGCGTTCTGCTCGTGGTCGGCGTGCAGAATGAACAGCACATCCAGCGCCTTGGCGGCGACCGGGTCCACTTCGTATTCTTCGGCCGGCACGGCAAAGCACATGCGCAGGAAGTTGGCCGCGTAGTCCAGATGATTCTTCGGCCCGATCTTGGGTTGGCCGATGGAATGCTTGTAGGCAGCCGCCGCGATCGTGGGCATCTTGGCGATCATGCGATGGGCGAAGATCGCGCGATGCTCGGGATCGCGAATATCGGTGGTGTCGTGATAGAAGGCCGACAGTGAACCGACGATGCCGGTCAGAATGGCCATCGGGTGGGCATCGTAGTGGAAGCCATCATAGAACTTCACCAGCGATTCGTTGAGCATCGTGTGATGCGTGATCGCATGGCGGAAGTCTTCCATCTGCGTGGCATCGGGCAGTTCGCCGTTGAGCAGCAGATAACAGACTTCGAGATAGCTCGATTTCTCGGCCAACTCCTGCACGGAGTAGCCGCGATACATGAGGATGCCGTTCTCACCGTCGATGAAGGTGATATCGGACTTGCAGCTACAGGTGGCTGTGAACGCCGGGTCGTAGGTGAATACGCCCTGTTTGGTGTTCAGGCCACGCACGTCCACACCGGGTGTGCCGAGGGTACCCTCGACGACCGGCAGTTCGGTGCTGCTGTCGTCCTGCGGATTGCTGATCTTGAAGGGTTGACTCATCTGCGATCTCCCGGGTTTTGTCCGCCTCGAAGTCGTATCAGCCCTGATCGGGCTCGACGACCGGCTGCGGATAATGCGAAGGATAGTCGGTGCGCGCAACGCCGGTGGCGATAGCGGCCTGTGCCACGGCGGGCGGAATGAAATCGATCAGGCGCGGATCGAACGGGCTCGGAATGATGTACTCCGGGCCGAACGACATCGAATCCTGGCTGTGGGCTTCGAGTACGCTGTTGGGCACCGGCTGGCGGGCGAGTTCGCCCATCGCCCGTGCCGCGGCCACGCACATGGTCATGTTGATTCGGCGTGCGCGCACATCCAGCGCGCCGCGAAAGATATATGGAAAGCCCAGTACGTTATTGACCTGGTTCGGGTAATCACTACGCCCGGTGGCCATGATCAGATCGTCGCGCACGCCCTTGGCTTCTTCCGGCGTGATCTCGGGCGTGGGGTTCGACAACGCGAACACCACCGGCTTGGCCGGCATCATGCCGATCTGTTCGGCCGAAACCGTGCCGGGGCCGGACAGGCCAACGAACACATCGGCCTGTTTCATGGCGTCGTCGACGCTGCGCAGATCGGTCTTGGTGGCGAACTGGGCTTTCTGCTCGGACAGGTCGTCGCGCTCGGAATGGATCACGCCCTTGCGATCGCACATGAACACGTTGTCCAGCTTGGCGCCCATTTCCAGCAGCAGGTTCATCGAAGCGACGCCCGCCGCGCCTGCGCCCATGCACACGATCTTGGCATCGGCCAGCTTCTTGCCCTGCAGTTCCAGCGCGTTGATCAGCCCGGCGGCGACGATGATCGCGGTGCCATGCTGGTCGTCGTGGAACACGGGAATATCGAGTCGCTCGATCAGCGTGTTTTCGATTTCGAAACAGTGGGGTGCGGCGATATCTTCGAGATTGATGCCACCAAAGGTGGGCGCGATACGCTCGACGGTGTCGATGAAATCCTTCGGATTATCGGCGTTGACTTCGATATCGAAGACATTCACGTCGGCGAACTTCTTGAACAGTACCGCCTTGCCTTCCATGACCGGCTTGCTGGCAAGCGCGCCGGTGTTGCCCAGGCCCAGTACCGCGGTTCCGTTGGAAATCACGGCAACCAGATTGCCCTTCGAGGTATAGCGAAAGGCCGCCTCGGGATCGTCACGGATTGCCTTGACCGGTTCGGCCACGCCCGGCGTATACGCCAGCGATAGCTCTTCGTAGGTGGTGAAAGGCTTGGTGACCGATATCGCAAGTTTCCCCGGCTTGGGCTTTGCGTGATAGTCCAGAGCTTCCTGTTTGCGCGAGTAATCGGCCATGCAGTTTGGCTTTGCGTTGAAGCGTAAGGAGCCCGTTGGCGCGCGATATGCGGCACCCAGGCAATGATCGACGAATGCCCGAGTATACCGGCGCACTTGCCGTGCGACTAGCGACGCGGCCGTTCAGCGTACGTAAATCACTGCCGTCAAAAAAATTTTTTATAGAAATCGACTGCGACGAATGTCGAATAAGGACATTTTCGAAGTCGCCGGGCACTTATTCGAGCCGCCGGGCAACGCAACAGAATCCGGTCGAACATCGCCCAGCGCTCGGTGCGCTAACCGTTTTCCTGGTCGGCTTGAATCGATGCGACCGTACCGTCGGCGTCGAGCGCGACCTGGATATCGATCGGCTGGCAGCACACGAAGCAATCCTCGATATAGCGCTGATCGCCGGCCGAGCTGTCCACGACCACGACGATCGGCTCGCCGCAGTAGGGACAGGTAATCGTGTGTTCTTCGAGCATCGGGTCGTTCGGCCTCAGGGCAGCAGTTCGGTCAGGATACTGTCCAGAAAACGCCAGCCGTGGTCGGTGGCCCGCAGCGACTTGGCATCGAAAGATACCAGCTTGCGGTCGATCGGGCCGGCCAGCGCCGCGCCCAGTTCGTACCAGTCGAGGCCCGTGCGTTGTTCGTAGTCTTCGCGTGTAATACCCGCGCGTCGGCGCAGGCCATTGAGCAGACATTCGAAGCGGGCATCCTGTGCATCGAGCACGCGGGTTTCGGCGATCGAGGCCGGCTTGCCGGCCACGCTCATATAGCCGGTCGGCCAGCGCTGGCGGGCACTGCGCTCGATGTGCCCGTCGGCGCGGGTGCGCTTGCCATGGGCGCCCGCGCCGATCCCCAGATAGTCGCCAAAACGCCAATAGTTCTCGTTGTGGCGACATGCGCGCTGCGGTTTGGCCCAGGCGGATACTTCATATTGCGCATAGCCGGCCGCGCTGAGCCGGGCGCTGGCCTGTTCGAAGATTTCGACCACGCAGTCGTCATCTGGCAAGGCCGGTGGCTGGCGGTAGAAGGGCGTATTCGGCTCCAGCGTGAGCTGGTAATAGGAGATATGGCCCGGATCGCGATCGATGATGGTTTCCACATCGGTCATCGCCTTGGCCAGCGTCTGGCCGGGCAGGCCGAACATCAGATCGCAATTGATCGCCTCGAAACCGCCCGCGCGGGCGTCGTCAATCGCCGCCAGGGCTTCGCCCGAGCCGTGGATACGCCCGAGTGCGCTCAGGCAGTCGTCGTCCAGGCTTTGGATACCCAGCGACAACCGGTTGACGCCGGCCGCACGCAAATCGGCAAAGCGGGCGTGTTCGGTGGTGCCGGGGTTGGCCTCGAGGGTGATCTCGCAGTCGCGGCTCAAGCCCAGGCGATCATCGAGGGCATCGAGTACCCGCCCGATCGCGGCCGCAGAGAACAGGCTGGGGGTGCCGCCGCCGAAGAACACGCTCTCGATCGGGCGGGTTTCCTCGGCCGCGGCCAGTTGCCAGTCGGCCAGCAGGGCCTCGATATAGGCGGTTTCCGGCAGTTGTGCGGGTGCGCGATGCGAATTGAAGTCGCAGTAAGGGCATTTGCGCACACACCAGGGCAGATGCACATAGACCGATAGCGCGATGGCATCACGCTGGGCGATCGCGTGCGTGTCGTGCTCAGCCGCCGCGCTCATGACCGCGCAGTTGTTCGACCAGCTGTTGCATGGCGCGGGCGCGGTGGCTGATCGCGTTCTTGCGTTCGGCCCCCATTTCGGCGGCGCTGGCGTTTTCCGCATCGACCCAGAACAACGGGTCGTAGCCGAAGCCGTGATCGCCGCGTGGCGCGTCGAGTACGCGCCCACGCCACACGCCGTGGGCGATCACCGGCACCGGATCGTCCGCGGTTCGGGTGGCCGCCAGACAACAATGAAACGCCGCACCACGCTCGTGCGGCGCGAGGCCTTCGAGTGCGGCCACCAGTTTCGCGTTATTGGCGGCGTCGTCGCCGTGGGTGTCGGCATAGCGGGCCGAATGAACGCCAGGCGCGCCATCGAGCGCATCCACGGCCAGGCCGGAGTCGTCGGCGATCGCGGGCAGGCCGGTGTGGGCTGCCGCATGACGGGCCTTGATCAGCGCGTTGTCGACGAAGGCGATACCGGTTTCCTCGGCATCGGGCACGTCGAATTCGCTTTGGCTGACCAGTTCGATGTCGAGCACGGCCAGCAGGCTGCGCATTTCGGCGAGCTTGCCGGCATTGCCCGAGGCCAATACCCAACGTTGCGGCGATCCGGACATGGCGGGCTAGTCCGTGCGCGCCGCGCGCTGGGCTTCGATGAGCTCGCCAATGCCTTTCTCGGCATGGCCGAGCAGGGCATCGAGCTCGCCGCGGGCAAAGGCATGGCCTTCGGCCGTGCCCTGGATTTCGACGAAGCCGCCGGCCTCGTTCATGACCACGTTCATATCGGTTTCGGCCTGGGAATCCTCGGCATAGTCCAGATCGAGCACCGGCATGCCGTTATAGATGCCCACTGACACGGCTGCGATCTGGCCATGAATGGGGCTGGTCTTGAGCTTGCCCGCAGCCACCAGCGAATCCATCGCATCGACCAGCGCGATATAGCCGCCGGTAATCGAGGCCGTGCGTGTCCCGCCATCGGCCTGGATGACGTCGCAGTCGATGGTGACCGTACGGCTGCCGAGAGCGTTCATATCGACCACCGCGCGAAGGCTGCGCCCGATCAGACGCTGGATTTCCACCGTGCGCCCGCCTTGCTTGCCACGCGCGGCCTCGCGCTGATTGCGGCTACCGGTCGCGCCCGGCAGCATGCCGTATTCGGCGGTCAGCCAGCCGGTGTTCTGGCCGCGCAGCCACGGCGGCACGCGCTCTTCCACGCTGGCGGTACAGATCACCTTGGTATCGCCGAAGCTCACCAGCACGGCGCCGGCGGCATGTTTGGTGAAATGGCGTTCGAAGCGTACGTCGCGCAATTGGTCGGCAGCGCGTCCGCTGGGTCGCGTGGTCAAGATTCGTTGCCTTTGGTCGTCAATAAAGTCAGCCGCGCAGTGTAACAGCGCCGAGGAGGTTTCTTGCCCGTAAGCCGGCACGCCTATGCGATACTGCGCGGCTTGCTTGTATTGACGATGACCACGGACAGCCCATGACCCGGAGCATGACCGGTTTTGCACGCAGCCAGGCCCAGGGCGACTGGGGCGAGGTCGTCTGGGAGCTGCGCAGCGTCAACCATCGCTATCTGGATATCCATCTGCGGCTGCCGGACGCGCTGCGCGCCCTCGAGCCGGCGATTCGCGAAGCCGTTTCACGCGTTGTTTCGCGCGGCAAGGTCGATATCGGCGCCAAGCTCGTGACCACCGATGACACCCAGTCCATCGAGATCGACGAGCAGCGTCTGGCCGCGCTCGCCGAAGCACTGTCGCAGGTGCGATCGACAGTGATCGATTGCCGCGCGCCGGACGCATTGCGTCTTTTGACTTACCCCGGTGTGCAGCGCGAGCGCGAACCCGATACCGACGCCATTCAGCGCGAGGCGCTCGCCGCCCTCGAGGATGCGCTCGCCCAGTTGCAATCCATGCGCGCGGATGAAGGCGGCCGCCTGGCGGATATGCTCATCGAACGCGCGCGCCAGATTCGCGAGCACGCCGATGCCGCCGCCGAACGTGTGCCGCAGGCGCGCGCGGCCTGGCATGACAAGCTGCGTGCGCGTCTGGCCGAGCTGGACACCGAGGCTGATCCGGCCCGGGTGGAGCAGGAATTGATCGTCACCGCCCAGCGCATGGACGTGGCCGAAGAAATCGATCGCCTGCACAGTCACGTGGCCGCGCTGGAAAAAGCGCTCAAGAAGAAAGAGCCAATCGGCCGGCGGCTGGATTTTCTCATGCAGGAGTTCAACCGCGAGGCGAACACGCTGGGTTCGAAATCGCAGGACGCGCAGTTGACCGCCCATGCGGTGGAGATGAAAGTGCTCATCGAGCAGATGCGCGAACAGGTTCAGAACATCGAGTAGGGCGCGCGTGAACGATAGCCAAAGCCAACGCCGCGGGCAGCTGTACGTCATCTCCGCGCCTTCGGGCGCGGGCAAGACGAGCCTGACCCATGCCGTGATCGAACGACTGGCCGCGCGCGGGCGCAAGGCGCGTTTTTCGGTGTCCTACACCACGCGCAACGCCCGCCCGGGCGAGGTCGACGGCGAGGATTATCACTTCGTGTCGGTGCCCGATTTCGAAGCCATGATCGCCACCGGCGCGTTTTTAGAACATGCGCGCGTGTTTGATCGTTACTACGGCACGTCCGCCGCCGAAACCGAGCGCTGGCTCGCCCACGGCCAGGACGTGGTGCTGGATATCGACTGGCAGGGCGCACGCCAGGTACGTGAGCGCGCCGATAATGTGGTCAGCATCTTCATTCGCCCGCCCTCGCGAGACGAACTGGAGCGGCGTCTGCGATCGCGCGCTTCCGACGACGACGCCCAGATTCAGCGCCGGCTCGCCGAGGCCGACGACGAGCTCGCTCGCGCCGACGAATACGACTATCAACTGGTTAACGACGTCTTCGACGAGGCCATCGACAAGCTCGAACAGATCTTCTGGGACACCGATCCGGGGCGAAACACGCGGTAACGCGTCACAGGGCTGGCCGGGCGGCGCGCGCATGGTTATACTGCGCGGTTTGCCACCCTCGTCGCGAGAGTATCGTCATGGCCCGAGTTACCGTCGAAGATTGTCTTGAGCACGTCAACAACAAGTTCGAGCTGGCCACAATCGCGGCCAAGCGCGCGCGCCAGCTTGCCCGCGGCGCCAATGCCCGCCTGCCCTGGGAAGACGACAAGCCCACGGTGATGGCGCTGCGCGAAATCGCGGCCGGTGAAGTCACCATCGCGATTCTCGACGAGCCGGACCTGCCGCCGGTGAGCACTGGCATGGATGCGCCGCAGCCGGCCGAGCCCAGCGAAGACGAACTGGAAGCCGAAGGCGAAAAGAAAGCCGCCAAGCCCGCGGCCGACGCCGACGAATAAGTCAACGTGGCCGGCCGTTGCCGGCAAACGTGACGAAAAGCCGCTGTCTTCAGCGGCTTTTTTATATGGAACGTCAGGCCGTTGCTTGATCAAAGCCAGCTGTGTTTCATGCTTAGTGAAACAGCGTTTATCCGCAGATTACGCAGATTGCGCAGATTCTTGGTGTGGCCTTGCTGGGTGATCGACTGCGTTGGCGCCTCGGTCTTGGTAGCCGTGCGAAATGGAAAGCTCCGCAGATCGACGCAGATCGCACAGATCCAACACGAGCGATCGTGGCCGTTCGCTGCCATCTTGCGCCTGGGATGCGCGCTTGTTCATCTGCGTAATCTGCGAACTCTGCGGTTCCTCTTGAAGAACGGAGCCGCCGCAAAGGCCGAACACCGAAACCTACACACATCGGTTTCCGTCTGCGCACCGCCTTCAGCGTGAGGCGCGAACAGCAGAGCAACGGCTTTCGCGCTTTTGTCTTTCGTCCTGTTCGCGTGTCTTCGCGTTCATTTGCGGACCTGTCTCGGCCTGCGCGGGGGCGCTTGACGGGCTCGGTCGCGTTGGTCTTGGTTCGTTCTGTGCGCGAAACGCGGGGCGGTAGCGCGCGGCGCGGGTCGATTTCCCCGGGGCCAGGGTTGCGGCGCAGGGCCCGTCGTATATCGAGTCGTCAAAACGGCGTTTTAGCAGTAGTCTTGGCGCATGGAATTGCCAAGCGGTATCAACCGGCTACAAACGCGTATCCGTACTTCGCGTATTTCGCGCGAGTTCGGTATCGATACGCTGGCCGAACATCTGGAAAGCTATCTCCCGGAGCCGGCAATCGCGCGCGTGCGCGCGGCGTATGAATTCGGCGAGCGCCAGCACCGCGGTCAGTTTCGCAAGACCGGCGAGCCGTATATCTACCATCCGCTGGCCGTGGCCCGGATTCTGGCCGAGATGCGCCTGGATGCGACCACGCTGATCGCGGCCATTCTCCACGACGTGATCGAGGATACCGACGCCGCGCGCGAGGAAGTCGCACAGCGCTTCGGCAAGGAAGTGGCCGATCTGGTCGACGGCGTCAGCAAGCTCGACAAGGCCCAGTTCCATAGCCGCGAACAGGCCACGGCCGAGAGTTTTCGCAAGCTCATGCTGGCGATGACGCGCGATATCCGCGTGATTCTGGTCAAGCTCGCCGATCGGCTGCACAACATGCGCACCCTCGAGGGCATGACCGCGAAAAAGCGCGCCTCGATTGCCCGCGAAACGCTGGAAATCTATGCGCCGATCGCACGGCGGCTGGGTATCAACAGCATGCGCCAGGAGCTCGAGGAACTCGGCTTCAAGAATATGTACCCGCGCCGCTACGAAGTCTTGCGGCGGGCCAGCCAGTCGGTCACCGGGGATCGTCGCAGCCTGCTGCGCGAGATCGAGGAAACCCTGTCGCGCGCGTTGGCCGCCGAAGGCATCGGCGCGATCGTCAAGGGCCGGCGCAAGAATCTGTACAGCATCTATCGCAAGATGCGCGAAAAGCATCGGCGTTTTCTGGATGTGTTCGATCTGTACGGCGTGCGCGTGATCGTCGACGCCGTGGACGAATGCTATCGCGCGCTGGGCATCGTGCATCATCGTTATCGGCCGATTACCGAACAGTTCAACGATTTCATCGCCAACCCCAAGCTCAACGGTTACCAGTCGCTGCATACGACGGTGATGGCGCGCGGCGGGATCAAGTTCGAGGTCCAGATTCGCACCCGCGAAATGGATCAGATCGCCGAATCCGGGATTGCGGCGCACTGGCAATACAAGCTCGGCGAAAAGGCCGGCAAGCTCGGCAATCTCGATGCCGAGGAATGGCTGTCGCATCTGGCCGAAATGCATGAGGGCGAGCGCGATTCGTTGCGCTTTGTCGACAATCTGCGCATGGACCTGTTTCCCGACGAGGTCTATGTGTTCACGCCCAAGGGCCAGATCATCCGTCTGGCGAAGGGCGCGACCTGTGTCGATTTTGCCTATGCGGTGCATACCGAGCTCGGCCATCGCTGTGTCGCGGCCCGTATCGAAGGTCATCTCGCGCCGCTCAACAGCCAGCTGCAATCGGGCCAGACGGTCGAGATCATCACCGCCAAGCACGCGCGCCCGAACGCGGCGTGGCTGCATTTTCTCAAGACCGCGAAAGCGCGTACCGGCGTACGCAACTTCCTGAAGAATCAGCGCGAAGACAAGGCGCAGCGGCTCGGCGAGCGGCTGCTCGACAAGGCGCTGGGCGATCTGGGGCTGTCGTTGCGACGGCTGTCGCGCTCGGATATCGACCGCGGGCTGGCGGAAATGGACGAACCCAGCCTGCCGGCGCTGTATGCCGCCATCGGATTGGGGCGGCGGCTGGCGCCGCTGGTCGCCCGGCATTTTCTGGCCAGTGACGCGCCGGTGGCCAAGGGCCGGCGGGCCAAGCCGCTGGCCGTGGAGGGCACGGAAGGCTTGGTGGTCGAGTTCGCCAAATGCTGTCATCCGGTACCGGGCGATGCCATCCACGGCCAGGCCAGCCTTGGCCGTGGGCTGGTCGTGCATCGCTTTGGCTGTGCCTATTCCACCCGCAAGGGGGCCTCGGCCGATCGCGTCGAGCTGACCTGGGCCGACAATGTCACCGGCGAATACGATGTCGAATTGCGCGTGACCGCGTCGAACAAGCGCGGGCTGCTGGCCACATTGACCGCCAAATTCGCCGATGCCGATTCGAACATCCAGAACATCGTATTCCCGGAAAGCAGCGGCGCACTGATCACCATCCGTTTTCTCATCGAAGTGCGCGATCGCCACCATCTGGCCAATATCATCCGCAGGCTGAGGCGGATCAACGCGGTCGAGCGAGTCGAACGGGCCTGAGCCTGCGCATGGTCGAACCGGGGCTGGGGCGTTCGGGCGCGCCTGTGTGACAATGCGGTCTTGGGTTTTCCACCAGGCGCAATTTCATGATTCAACCGGCCACACATCAGATCATCAAGACCGAAGAGGCGCCCGGCGCCATCGGCGCCTATTCGCAGGCCGTTCAGGCAGGCGACACTGTATATATCTCCGGTCAGATTCCGCTCGATCCGGCCACCGGCGAGCTCGTCGAGGGCGATATCGAAGCCCAGATCGAGCGTGTTTTCGACAATATCGATGCCGTGGCCCGCGCTGCGGGTGGCACGTTCGCGCATGTGGTGAAGTTCACGATCTACCTCACCAACATGGACAACTTCGGCGCCGTGAATACGGTCATGGAACGCAAGCTGGCCAAGCCCTATCCGGCACGCGCGGCCGTGGGCGTCGCTGCGCTGCCCAAGGGCGCTGCCGTAGAGGCCGATGCCATCCTCGTGCTTGGCTGACAAGGCCCGAAAGACCCCAGGCCTGGCGGCCAGCGATCCCTGTCGGCGCTTGAGCGGGGTCGGCCCGAAACTGGCCGACAAGCTCGCCACACTCGGCATCGCCAGTATCGCCGATGTGCTGCTGCACCGGCCGCTGCGCTACGAAGACCGTAGCCGGGTCACGCCGGTCGCCGAGATGATGCACCACGCCGCGCCGGTGATCGCGGTGGTGCGTATCGAAGCCGCCGAAGTGCGCCACGGGCGTCGGCGCAGCCTGCTGGTGAGTACGACCGATGGCCAGGCGCGGCTGTGGCTGCGTTTCTTTCATTTCGCCCCGGCTCAGCAGGCACGGCTGGCGCCGGGGGTATGGCTGCGCGTATTCGGCGAGCCGCGTGCCGGCGTTTATGGCCTGGAAATCGTGCACCCGGAATACCAGATCGTCGACGATGCGAACGCCGGTCACGATTTCACCCCCGAGTTGCGGGCGGTCTACCCGGCCACGGCCGGGGTCACGCAGAACCGCCTGCGCGATATGGTCGGCCAGGCGCTGGATATGCTCGACCGACCCGGTTTCTGGCCGGATGCGCTACCGGCCGACCTGGGCGCGGACCTGGCGGCGGCCGGCGTCAAAATTGATGTCGCAGCTGCGCTGCGCTGTATTCATCGGCCGGCGCCGGGCGAGGATCTGGCCGCCCTTGTCGAGGGCAGCCATCCCGCGGTTACCCGGCTGGCCTTCGAGGAATTGCTGGGCCATCAGCTTGGCTTGCGCAGTCGACGGCGCCAGGTAAAAACCGAACGCGCGCCAGTGCTCGGCGATGCCGGGCGCGGTCTGGCGCCGTTGTTCGAACAGCTCGGCTTTTCGCCGACTAACGCCCAGCGGCGCGTGATCGGCGAGATACTCGCCGATATGGCGGTGGCCCATCCCATGCTGCGCCTGATTCAGGGCGATGTCGGTTCGGGCAAGACCGTGGTTGCGGCCGCAGCCGTGCTCACCGCGATAGAAAACGGCTGGCAGGCCGCCTTCATGGCGCCCACCGAACTGCTGGCCGAACAGCATTACACCAATCTGGCCGCCTGGCTGGAGCCTTTGGGTGTGAAGGTGCTGTTGGTAACCGGACGACGGCGGCGCGACGATGCGCTGCTCGCGCCGATTCGCGACGGCGAGCCGGTGGCCGTGGTCGGTACCCATGCCCTGTTTCAGGCGTCGCTGGATTTCGGGCGGCTCGGCCTGTGCGTGATCGACGAGCAACACCGTTTTGGCGTGGATCAGCGGCTGGCGCTGCGCAACAAGGCCGCCGCCGGCGGACTGACCGCGCATCAGCTGATCATGACCGCCACGCCGATTCCGCGCACCCTGGCGATGAGCGCCTATGCGGATCTGGATACGTCGGTAATCGACGAGTTGCCGCCCGGGCGCACGCCGGTCGTCACCGTCGCCGTGCCCAATACGCGTCGCGATGAAGTGGTCGAACGGATTGGCCGGGCGGTCGCCGACGGCCGACAGGTCTACTGGGTGTGTACGCTCATCGAGGCTTCCGACAAGCTCGAGGCGCAGGCGGCCGAAGCCGCGGCCGAGGCACTGTCCGTCGCATTGCCGGGTGTGCAGGTATCGCTGGCGCACGGGCGTATGAAGGCCGCGGCCAAGCAAAAGGCCATGCAGGCCTTCAAGGCGGGCGCGATCGATGTGCTCGTGGCCACGACCGTAATCGAGGTGGGTGTGGATGTGCCCAATGCCTCGCTCATGATCATCGAGAATGCCGAACGCCTCGGGCTGGCCCAGCTGCATCAGCTACGCGGGCGCGTGGGGCGCGGCTCGGTAGAAAGCCATTGCGTACTGCTCTATCAGCCGCCGCTATCGGAAACGGCGCGCAAGCGTTTGTCGGTGTTGCGTAATACCGGCGACGGATTCGCCATCGCACGTGCCGATCTGGAACTGCGCGGGCCGGGCGAGGTGCTGGGCACACGCCAGACCGGCGCGGCGAGTTTTCGTATCGCCGATCTGGTACGCGATGGCGTCTGGGTGGAAAAGGCCCTGGCCGCGGCCGATGATGTGCTCGCTTATCACCCGCGCGAGGCGGCCACGCTCATCGAGCGCTGGGCCGGCGGGCGCGGCGGCTACGCCGGCGTCTGACAACTTACGGTCGACGAGGTGACGCATGAAACTCAGCCGGCCGCGTTCGGGCAACGACTTGATAGAGAAAAGGCGGCTGCGTTGCATCCATATTCGAAACACCGCTGATCCACAGATTACGCCGATTGATTGATCGCGCTGGCGTAGGGTGGGCGATCGACTGCGTTGGCGCCGTGACTGCGGTGGTACTGCCGAAAAGGAACAGTCCGCAGATCGACGCAGATCACACAGACCAAAGGCAGGAAATCTTGATCGTTCGTCGTCGCCTGGCGCACGCGCCGGCGCTCTTCCTCCTCTGCGTAATCTGCGAAATTTGTGGTTCCTCTTGGACAACGGAGCCGCCGGGCAGGTCAAACAACGAAGCCGACCCACATCGGTACCCCGTGCGGACTACCTATTAGTGCGGCGCAAACGTCAGAGCGGCCGGATTTCTCGCGCTTTGTCTTCCGCGCTGTTCGCGTATTTTCGCGTTCATTGCCGGCCACACTGCTTGCTTGAGCACGGCCAAATGCGTTTCATACATAATCGAGGCGACAGATAGGCTGTCGCACGGGCACGCGGCGCCTGAAGTCGCTACTGAACTCCATCCATATCGAGACGGGAAAAGCCCGGCGTGAAACTGCTCGTACGTCTACGCAATCTGCTTCAGTTCCAGCTCGAACAGTTCATGCTGCGGGGCGTGCTCTCACGGCTGCTGGTGATCGCCTGGGCCATGGTGCTGATCGCGGTCAGTGCCGGGCTGCTTGTCTACAACCTGCCGCATGCCGGGCAGGCCGGTGAAGAGGGTGATCCGGGTTCGGCGATCTGGTGGGCGTTTCTGCGGCTGACCGATTCGGGCTATCTCGGCGACGATGAGGGCACGTTGCTGCGCACGGTTTCCACCACGTTAACCGTGATGGGTGTCGTACTGTTCGTGGGCGCGCTGATCGCGACCATGACGCAATGGCTCGACGACACCATCGAAACACTCGAAGCCGGCTACACGCCGATCGCCAAGAACAACCATATCCTCATTCTGGGCTGGAGCAGTCGCACCCCGGGCATGGTCCGCGATCTGGTGTATTCGCAGGCGCGGGTGAAGCGTTTTCTCGATCGCCATGGCGGCGGGCGTCTGCATATCGTGATTCTGGCCGAGCGGGTCAATACCGCCATGGCACAGGAACTCAAGGACCGCCTCGGCCGGCGCTACAACTCGCGCCACATTACCCTGCGTTCGGGTACGCCACTACGGGCCGATCATCTGCGCCGGGTGGATTTCGGCCATGCCGCCGCGGTAATTCTGGCCGGGCGCGAGTTCGAGGGCGACAACGCCACCGACGAGGCCACGATCAAGACGCTGATGAACGCCACCGGCAGCACCGAGGAACAACTGCCGTTGCTGGTGGCCGAAATCTTCGATGCCAATCATCTGCCAACCGCGCGTCGGGCCTATGCGGGAGAAGCCGAACTGATCGGCGCCGGGCGTATCGTGGCCCGCCTGCTGGCCCAGAACGCGCGTAATCGCGGGCTGTCGTGGGTCTACGGCGAGCTGCTCAACGGTAGCGACGAGCAGATCTTCGTACGCGAATGCCCGAGCCTGGCCGATCAGCGGCTGGTGGATGTGGCTGGCTGTTTCGAGCGCGCGGTATTGCTGGGTATCGCCCGCGACGGTGCGCTGGTGCCCGTGCATCGCACCGATGACGAGCACATACGCGCCGGCGACCGCCTGGCGTTTATTGCACGCAGTTACGAAGACTGCGTGCCCACGCGCGCGCCGGAAGCCGTGGTCACGGCCTCGCCATTACAACGGCAACTGCGTGCCAGCCACCGCGGTCACCGGCGGGTGCTCGTACTCGGCTGGAACCGCAAGCTACCCGCCTTGCTGGCCGAGTTCGAAGCCTATCAACGCGAAAGCGTGACCATTGATGTGTTCTCGTTGCGTCCGGTCAGCGAACGCGAAACATTGCTGGCGCGTCAGGGCGTGGCGTTTTCCCATGCCACGGTGCGCCAGATCGAAGGCGATTTCACTTCCTATCACGATCTTGCCCGCCTCGCGCTGGCCGATTACGACAACATCATCCTGCTGGCCAGCGACTGGCTGGGCTCGGCGGAGGCCGCGGATGCACGCATGGTGATGGGTTATCTGGTGCTCAGCGAGCAGTTCGAACACATCGAAAACCCGCCGTTCACCCTGGTGGAGACGATGTCGGCGGATAATGCGGCCCTGTTCGAAGCCGCGCATGTAGAACGTCTGATCTCGCCGCAGATTCAGTCCAGCATGCTCACCCAGGTGGCCCTGCGTCGCGAACTGCACTGGGTCATGGAAGAGCTGTTCGGTGCGGGCGGCGCGGAAGTGGTTTTTCGCGACGCACATACGCTGGGCGTGACGGGCAGCGACGACAGCTTCGATACGCTGCGGCGTGCCCGTGCACGCGAAGACGAGATCCTGCTGGGCGTGCTGCGTGCGCCGCATGGCGCCCAGCCACGGCTGCAGCTCAATGTCGTCGAAAAGCAGGCGCCATTGCGCCTGGCGGCAGGCGATGAATTGGTCGTGCTGGCCGTGCCGGCAGCGGTCGCCGGCGTGTCGGATAGCGGCTGACGGCAGACCCTATAGCCAGCGCTTGCGACGAAAGAAAATGAGCATGACCGTCACCAGTGCGCCCATTACGCCGAGTACGATCGGATAGCCATAGCGCCAGCCCAGTTCCGGCATGTTCCAGGGGCTGGCGGTGTTGAAGTTCATGCCATACAGACCGGCGATGAACGACAGCGGCATGAAGATCGTCGCAATCAGCGTGAGCATGCGCATGATCTCGTTCAGGCGCATCGAGGCCAGCGACAGATGGGTTTCCAGCAGGGCGCCCGTGGCGTCGTGATAGCTGTCGGCCAGATCGACCACGCGCCGGGCATGATCCTCCATGTCGCGGATATAGGGCCGGTTTTCGCTATGCACGACGGCATGTTCGCTGACCAGCCAGCGTTGAATGGTTTCATGCTGAGCACGCAGTGTCTTGCGCAACGTACTCAGCGCGCAGCGCAGATCGTGGATGACGCTAATCAGGTTATGGGTACGCGCTTCGAATATTTCGTCTTCCAGGCGCTCCAGGCGTTCGTCGTAGTCGGCCACCACGGCAAAACCGCTGTCCACCACCACGTCGGCCAGGGCATAGCCCAGATGATCAGCCTGGGCACGGCTACGCGCGGTGGCGATCGTATCGCCCATGGTTAACAGGCGTTCGCGTATCGGCGCGAAGATATCCTGGCCACCGGCATGAAAACTCAGTACGAATCCGGCGCCGATGAACAGGCTGATCTGCTGGATTTCCAGCGCCGCATCCAGATCCGTACGGGTGGGCGTGGCATGGGTGACGGGCAGCGCCAGGGTGATGAAGACCAGATCGGCATACGGGTCGAACTTGGGGCGCTGGCCGTGGTTGTGCACGTCTTCAAGCGCCAGCGGATGCAGATGGAATACCTCGCCCAGGCGGGCCAGGTCGGTGGTGCTGGGTTCGCCTTCGAAATGCAGCCAGCGCAGCGTAGCCGTTGGTTCGAGATGGGCGAGCGCGTTTTCGAGCGTGTCCGCGACATGCCCGCGGGCACCGTCCGGGCCACCGAAGGTCAGTGCATGAATGATCAGTGCCGGCGTTTCGACATCGCGCTTGCGCTCGATGAGCGCACCGGGGCGGGTGCCCGGCTTGGGATGATGAATACGGATATGACGCAGCATGGCGCAAAGCGTTCAATGCGCGCGCGCCGGCGTCAAGTCGCCCGTGTTACTGACGGTAGCCATTCATGCCATTCAGGCCCGGGCGACGGCATAGAGATCGACTCGTAGTGCACCGGCGCGCCGCAGACAGGCCGCCAGCGCGCGCGCCGTATGACCCGTGGTGACCACGTCATCGACGATCGCGACGTGCGCACCGGTCAGGTCGTGGTGGCATACAAAAGCATCGCGCACATTGGCCCGACGGGCGCTGGCGGCCAGCGTGCTCTGTCGCTGCGTGTTGCGGCCGCGTTGCACGGCGTGCACGGCCAGGGGCGTATCCAGCGGCCCGGCAATACGACGCGCGATGCGTTCGGCCTGATTGAAACCGCGCTCGCGCAAATTGCGCGCATGCAGCGGCACCGGTACCAGCCAATCGGGCCGGTCGAGATCGCTGGCGACGATACGCTCGGCCAGCAGATCTCCCAGTACGCGGGCATGGGGCATACGGGCATTGAATTTCAAGCGCGTGATCAGCCAGTCCACGGGCGCTCGGTAGTGCAGCGCGGCCAGCGCCTGTTCGGCCAGCGGGCGGCAACGACAATCCCGGCAAACGCGCTCGGTCGCGGCCGTCGGCATGGCCAACGCACAGTGGTGACAGGCGGCATCGAGCCAGGGCAGATCGGCCTGGCAGTCGGCGCACAGATCGTGGGTCAGCGGTGCGGCGCCATGACAGAGCACGCAGGCTGGGCCGAACAGATGTGTTTGTACGGTTTTTGACCACCTGTAAAGGAAAGACATTTTTCCGCCTTGACAGTGGGCCGCGCTTGGCCAAACCTTTCGTATCCCATTTGCTCGTCGATACTGCCATGACTCAAACCGCCGATGCCGCTGCTGTTCGCCACGATTGGCGTGCTGACGAGGTGCAAGCCTTGTTCGCACTGCCTTTCGCGGACCTGATCTATCGCGCCCAGAGCGCGCATCGGGCGCATTTCGATGCCAACGAGGTGCAGCTGTCGACGCTTATGTCGATCAAAACGGGTGCCTGTCCGGAAGACTGTGCCTACTGTCCGCAGAGCGTACGCTTCGATACCGGCCTCGAGCGCGAGGCGTTGTTGCCGCTGGAACAGGTCCGCGACGCGGCCCAGCGCGCGCGGGCCGCCGGGGCCACGCGCTTTTGCATGGGCGCGGCCTGGCGCAGCCCCAAGGATCGCGATCTGGAGAAAGTCATCGACATGGTCCAGGCGGTCAAGGACGAAGGGCTGGAAACCTGCGTGACGCTGGGCATGCTCAAGGCGCGCCAGGCCGAAAAACTCAAGGCCGCGGGGCTGGACTATTACAACCACAACCTCGATACCTCGCCGGAGTATTACCAGGACATCATCACTACACGCACCTACGAGGATCGCCTGGATACGCTCGGTCATGTGCGGGATGCGGGCATCAAGGTATGTTGTGGCGGCATTGTCGGCATGGGCGAAACGCCGCTGGATCGCGCCGAGCTGCTATGCCAGCTGGCGAACCTGCCCGAGCATCCGCAGAGCGTGCCGATCAACAATCTGGTGCAGGTCGAAGGCACGCCGCTACACGGCGTCGATCCGATCGACGAGCTGGATTTCGTGCGTACGATTGCCGTGGCCAAGATCATGATGCCGGCCTCCTATGTACGGCTTTCCGCCGGTCGCGAGCAGATGTCGGAGGCGACCCAGACGCTGTGTTTTCTGGCTGGCGCGAACTCGATTTTCTATGGCGATCAGCTACTGACCACGTCCAATCCCGCGCATCTCAAGGATCTGGCGCTGCTCGACAAGCTGGGCATGCAGCCCGAAGCCTCGCCCAAGTACAGCGATATCGACGCCGGCCACGCGCCGAGCGCCGATCGCGCGCCGCAGGGCGCACGTCAGCCAAGCGCAGCCGCCCGCGCCTCGTGAGTGCGACGCTGGCTGCCTATTGTGGCGAGCGCGTGGCCGCGGTACGCGCGGCCGAGCGCTTTCGCCGTCGACGCGTGATCGAAGGCGCGCATGCGCCGGTCGTGGTCGCCGACGGGCGCCGCTGTGTGAATTTCTGCAGCAACGATTATCTCGGCCTCGCCGCCGAGCCGGCGTTGGCACAGCGCATGGCCCGTGCCGGCGAGACGCTTGGCACGGGCAGCGCGGCTTCGCAGCTGGTTACCGGCCATAACGCCGAGCATGCCGCGCTGGAAGCCGAACTCGCGGACTGGGTGGGGCGCGAGCGCGCGCTGGTTTTTTCGACCGGCTATGCCGCCAACGTGGGTGTGCTCAGCGCGTTGATGACGCGTGGCGACCATATCGTGGCCGATGCGCTCAATCATGCCTCGTTGATCGATGGCGCACGCCTGTCGGGCGCGCACAAGCATGTTTATGCGCACGCCGATGCCGCCGATGCGGCCCGTAAACTGGATGACTGCGGTGCCGGCAATCGCCTGCTGGTCACCGATAGCGTGTTTTCGATGGATGGCGATACCGCGCCCTTAGCGGCGCTGGCTGATCATGCCGATAGTCACGGCGCCTGGCTAACCGTGGACGATGCCCACGGTCTGGGGGTGTTCGGCCGTGAGGGCGCAGGCCGGGTGGCCGAAGCCGGCCTGAACAGCCAGCGGGTTCCGCTGTTGCTGGCCACGCTCGGCAAATCGGTTGGCGCGGCCGGCGCGTTCGTCGCCGGTGACGAGGTGGTTATCGAGGCAATCCTGCAAAGCGCGCGCTCGCTGATCTTTTCTACCGCGCCGCCGCCGGCACTCGCCGCCGCGGCCCGACAAGGCGTGGCGATGGCACGGGCCGGTGATGATCGGCGGGTGCATCTCCTGGCCCTGATCGCGCGTTTTCGCGCCGGCGCGCGCGCGCTTGGTTTGCCGGTCAACGACTCGGATAGCCCTATTCAGCCGCTTATTCTCGGCGATGAAGCCCGGGCGCTGGCGGTTAGCGATGCGCTGCTGGCGCGCGGTTTTCTGGTCGGCGCCATTCGTCCGCCGACGGTCGCGCCGGGTAGCTCCCGGCTGCGTATCACCTTGACCGCCGGCCATAGCGAATCCCAGGTGGATGCGTTGTTGGACGCGCTCGCTGACGTGTTGGCCACGGCTGAAAGCCGGCGCAGCGCATGAGCCTGCATGTGCAAAGCGTGGGCACGCAGGGGCCCGATCTGGTGTTTTTGCACGGTTGGGGCCTGTCGGCAAGGATCTGGGAATCCCTGGCGGCGCGGCTGAAGACGCGTTTTCGTTGTCATCTGGTGGATCTACCCGGTCACGGCGAAAGCCCGCCCGGGCCGACCGGGCTCAATAACTGGGTCGACGCGGTCATGGAAACCGTCGAGCGGCCCGCGGTGTTTGTGGGCTGGTCGCTGGGCGGGCTGATCGCGCTTGGCGCGGCCCGCCGGTATCCCGATCGGGTGGAGGGGCTGGTGCTGGTGGCCACGCTCGCGCGCTTCATACGCGAGTCGGGTAACAACTACGGTATGAAGCCGCAGGCCATCGAGGCGACGCGGCGCGGCCTGAGTGAGGATTTTTCCACGACCTTGAGCGAGTTTCTGATGCAGCAGGTGCTGGGCGAGCCGGGCGCGGCACGGGCAGTGCGCAGCCTGCGCAACGATCTCATGGACCAGCCGCCGGCGCGCGATGCGCTGGAGCGGGGCCTGGATATTCTCTTCGAGGCCGATTTTCGCGCGGTATTGGCCGATATCGCGCAGCCGGCGCTGGTGATTGCGGGCGCGCGCGATCGCATGGCGCACCCCGACGGCATGGCCGCGCTGGCCCATGCCTTGCCCAATGCGGCGTTCTGGTGCGTCGAGCGCGCGGCCCATGCACCGTTCATTTCTCATGAAAAGCCGTTTGCCGATCGTCTGGCTGCCTTTGCGAGCGATTGCGCGGACGATAGCGAGCGCGCATGAGTGCGACCACGCTATTCGTGACCGGCACCGATACAGGGATCGGCAAGACCCGGGTGGCGGTTGCCTTGCTGAACGGGCTGCGCGCGGCCGGTTTTCGCGCGGTGGGCTATAAACCGGTCGCCAGCGGCTGCGAGGCGACGGCCGAAGGTTTGCGTAATGAGGACGCGCTGGCGCTTCAGGCCGCGAGCACGCCCGGCTGGGACTACAACGCCATCAATCCGATCGCGCTCGCCGAGCCGATCGCGCCGCATATCGCCGCTGCCGAGCAGGGCGTGACCATTGATACCGCCGTGCTGGATGCTGGCCACGCGCGTCTGGCCGCGGCCAGCGACTGGGTCGTGGTGGAGGGCGCGGGCGGCTGGCACGTGCCGCTCAACGCCGAAACCGACTTTGCCCAGTGGGTGGGCGCGCATCGCTGGCCCACGCTGCTGGTGGTGGGGATGCGCCTGGGCTGTGTCAATCATGCGCTGCTCAGCGCGCATGCAATCGCGCGCACGAACGCGCTGGCCGGCTGGGTCGCCAACCTGCTGCCCCCGCTGCAACCACGACTGGAAGCCAATATCGCTTGTCTGCAGCAGGCGATGCCGACGCCGCTGCGTGCGCGTCTGGCCTGTCATGCGCCGGCGGATACGCAGATGAATCCCCAGCCGTGGCTCGCGCGTATAAGCAGGTGTGAATGAAGGCTGAATCGTTTGCCAGCACAATAGCGCTTCGCATAAACTCTCGGCCGGAGGACACGGCGGGATGTCGAGCCGATACGAAACCACCGAACCGATGCGCCGCTTGGTCATTGCCCCGAACGGGTCGTTGTCGGTAGCGCAGGCACAGTGGTTTTTCATCGGCATGTGTGGCGTGTCGTTCGGTATCGCGGCTGTGCTGACGGTGTTCGGTCTATGGCTGATCTGGCCATTCGCCGGGCTGGAAATGGCCGCGCTTGGGGCAGGTCTCTACCTGAGTCTGCGCGACAACGGTTACCGTGAGGTCATATCGGTTTACGAGGATCGTATCGAGGTCGAAGCCGGCCTCAACGAGCCCGAACGGCGCTGGGAGTTTCCGCGTTTACTGACTCAGGTCCGGTTGAGTCCGGGCGTGTATCGGCATAGTCCGTCACGCTTGCTGCTGACCCGCCACGGCCATGGCTGTGAGCTGGGGCGCTGCCTGAGCGAACAAGAACGGGAGAAGGTCGCCCGACGCCTGAAAGCGTGGGTGACCGCGCCGCAACTATCGTCACAGCACGACGATGGTCGGCAACGTGTTTTATAGAGAGCGATTATGAATAAAATCAGCATTCTGTCTCGATCGGGCCTGGCCGTGCTTGGGGCGTTGGCCGTCTCGCCGGCGCATGCGGCGTGGACGCTCAACATGAACGAGGGCGTCACCGACCTGACGAGCAAGGTCTTCGGCCTTCACATGCTGATTTTCTGGATCTGCGTGGTCATTGGCATCGGCGTTTTCGGCGCGATGCTTTATTCGGTCATCGTGCATCGCAAATCGCGCGGCTTCGAGGCCTCGCATTTCCACGAATCCACGGTGGTCGAAATCGCCTGGACGATCGTGCCGTTCATTATTCTGATCGCGGTTGCCATCCCGGCAGCCGGCACGCTGTTACAGATCGAGGATTCGAGCGACCCCGACATGACGATCCGTGTGACGGGTCATCAGTGGCTGTGGGAATACGATTACGTCGACAGCAACGTGCATTTCTTCAGCCGCCTCGATCGTGACAGCGATCAGGCCCGTCAGCGCAACTCCGGTATCGATCCGAACACGGTCGACAACTACCTGCGTAACGTCGATAAACCGATGGTTGTGCCGGTGGATACCAAGGTGCGCCTGCTGCTGAGCGCCAGCGACGTAATCCACTCCTGGTGGGTGCCGGAACTGGGCGGCAAGAAAGACGCCATCCCCGGTTATATCAACGATATGTGGTTTCAGGCCAACGAAACTGGTGTCTACCGCGGTCAGTGCGCGGAGCTGTGCGGGCGCGGTCATGCCTTCATGCCGATCGTCGTGAAAGTGGTTTCGCAGGACGATTACGACGCCTGGGTACGTGAGCAGGGCGGCAATCCGAACCCGCAATCCGATCTGGCCACCGGCCAGCCCAGCACCAACCAGGCCAACGCGCAGGCCCAGACCTCGGCCGATGAAAGCGCGACCGCCGGCACGGCCACCGAAGCGCGTACCGAAGACGGCAGCACCAACGATCCGCAGGCGGCCGAGGAAAGCATCGTGGGCGTCGGCGAGTCCGACGACCAGGGCGGCGACAGCGCCGAACAGAAAGAAGCCGAAGCCTCGTCCGATCGTGGCTCGCCGAAGGTGCCGGACCCGGATCAGCAAGATCAGTCGTCGGCTGACGGCAACGATCAGCAGGACGATGCCGCGGCCGCAGGCGACGAAATGTCGCGCGACGAGTTGATGAGCCAGGGCAAGCAGGTGTACGGCAACCTCTGTGCAGCCTGTCATCAGCCGGATGGCAGCGGCATGTCGGCAGCGGGTTTCCCGGCCATGAAGGGCAGCGCGGTTGCCACCGGCGACGTCGATGCGCATATCGGCCAGGTTCTCAATGGCAAGGGCGCGATGCCACCGTACAAGGGGTCGCTCGACGATACGCAGATCGCGGCCGTCGTCACATACGAGCGCAACGCATTTGGTAACGATACCGGCGACGTGGTGCAGCCTTCCCAGGTTGCCGCGCAGCGATAAGTAGACCGTTCGCACGACGGTTCAGGAGTTTGCGATGAGCACTGTCAATCCGACTGATACCCACCACGATCATCACGATCACCACCACGGCCCGGTGACCCTGGCCGATGGCGTGTGGCCGTGGATGAAGCGCTGGATCGGTACCACCAACCATAAGGATCTGGGTACGCTGTACCTGATCTTTTCGTTCACCATGCTGTTCATCGGCGGGCTGATGTCGCTGGTGATTCGCGCCGAACTGTTCGCCCCCGGCATTCAGTTCGTCGACCCCGGCTTCTACAACGAAATGATCACCCTGCACGCACTGGTGATGATTTTCGGTGGCGTCATGCCGGCGTTCGTGGGTCTGGCCAACTGGATGGTGCCGATGATGATCGGCTGTTCCGATCTGGCGCTGCCACGCGTGAACAACTGGGGCTTCTGGATTCTGCCCTTTGCGTTCACCATGCTGCTGGGCACGCTGTTCGTCTCCGGTGGCGCGCCGGCTTCGGGCTGGACCATGTATCCGCCACTGGTCATGCAGACCGGTAATGCCTTGCCGCTGATGGTGTTCGCCATCCATCTGGCCGGTATTTCCTCGATTACCGGTGCGATCAACATCGTGGTCACCATCCTGAACATGCGCGCGCCGGATATGCCGCTGCTCAAGATGCCGCTGTTCGTGTGGACCTGGCTGATTACCGCCTATCTGCTGATCGCGGTGATGCCGGTGCTCGCCGGCGCGGTCACCATGATCCTGACCGACCACTTCTTCGGCACCACCTTCTTCGATGCCACCGGCGGCGGCGACCCGGTCCTGTTCCAGCATATCTTCTGGTTCTTCGGGCACCCCGAGGTCTACATCATGATTCTGCCGGCCTTCGGCATTGTCTCCACGATCATCCCGGCCTTTGCGCGCAAGCCGCTGTTCGGGCATGACTCGATGGTCTATGCCGTGGCCTCGATCGCGTTCCTGTCGTTCATCGTCTGGGCGCATCACATGTTCACCGTGGGCATGCCGGTATCGGCTGAACTGTTCTTCATGTTCGCGACCATGCTCATCGCCGTGCCCACGGGCGTGAAGGTCTTCAACTGGGTCGCCACCATGTGGCGCGGCTCGATGACCTTCGAAACACCGATGCTGTTTGCCCTGGGCTTCGTGGTGCTGTTCACCATCGGTGGCTTTTCGGGCCTGATGCTCGCGCTCACGCCGGTGGACTTCCAGTACCACGACTCCTACTTCGTGGTTGCGCACTTCCACTATGTGCTGGTGCCGGGCGCGATCTTCTCGATCATCGCCGCCATCTACTACTGGATTCCGAAGTGGACCGGCGTGATGTACAACGAAAAGCTCGGCCAGTTCCATTTCTGGTGGAGTGCGGTTTGGATCAACGTACTGTTCTTCCCGCAGCACTTCCTGGGTCTGGCCGGTATGCCGCGTCGTATTCCCGACTACGCCACCCAGTTCACCGATTTCAACGTGATCTCGTCGATCGGTGCGCTGATGTTCTTCCTCGGCCAGTTCGTGTTCATTTACAACATGATCATGTGCATGCGCGGCGCGGGTAAGAAAGCTACCGGCCGTGTCTGGGAAGGCGCGCGCGGTCTCGAATGGACGGTGCCGTCGCCGGCGCCGTACCACACCTTCGAGCAGCCGCCGAAGATCGACCCGCGTGAGCTGGCATAGCCGGACAGGGAGCGACAATGTCGCCTAAACGCAAGAATGCGGTGCTCGCGATTGCACTCGCGGGCATCGCCATCGGTGTTTATGTTGCCTTCTTCTTCGAGATGGCGGCACGCTAGCCGAGATAGTCAGGGGAGAGGGGGCGTATGCGTTATACGCCCTGCAACGGCCGGGCCCGAGTGACGGGCCGATGGCAGCAAGGATAGAAGCAAGGACCGATCGTTATGGCCACGCATACCAGCGAACACCACAAATATTACGTACCGGAACCGTCGCCGTGGCCGTTCATGCTCACGGTTGCCTTGTTCCTCATGCTGGGCAGTGCCGGGTTCTGGCTCAATGGCCACACGGGCGTCGCGCCCTATATGGCGGCGATCGGCCTGGCGATGGTTCTGGTGATGGTGTTCATCTGGTTTCGTGATGTGGTGCACGAAAACCGTACTGGCGCCTATGGCGTGCAGGAAGACCGCACCTATCGCTATGCGATGATGTGGTTCATCTTCTCGGAGGTCATGTTCTTCGCCGCGTTTTTCGGCGCGTTGTTCTATACCCGCATGATCGCGTTGCCCTGGCTCAACGGCGAGGGCGAGAAGTTCTTCACCAACGTCTATCTGTGGCCGCAGTTCGAAGGCGCCTGGCCGACCAACGGCCCCGGTAATATCGGTGGCGAGTTCGAAACGGTCAACGCCTGGCATCTGCCGCTATACAACACCATCCTGCTGCTGACCTCGTCGCTGACCATCACCTGGGCGCACTGGGGACTCAAGGAAGACAATCGCTGGAAGCTTTGCCTGGGGCTGGCTGCGACTGCCGCACTGGGCGCTGCCTTCCTGTATTTCCAGGCGTTCGAGTACTACGAGGCCTATGAGCATCTGGGCCTGACCCTGGGCTCGGGCATCTATGGTTCGACGTTCTTTCTGTTGACCGGTTTTCACGGCATGCACGTGACGCTGGGCACGATCATGCTCATCGTCATTCTTCTGCGTTGCCTGAAGGGACATTTCAGTTCGCACGACCACTTCGGGTTCGAAGCCGTGGCCTGGTACTGGCACTTTGTCGACGTGGTCTGGCTGGGCCTGTTTATCTTCGTTTACATCCTTTAAACGAACACCCGAGCCGATGGCAGCGCAGCCAGCAACGGCTGCGCCTGCATACAGATCAAGTCCGGTTTGCTATGAACGGCAGCGGCCACCCGCCGCCTGCCGGGTAGATCTCGTGAACGCGGCTCCGCGGTCCGACAACGGCGATTGACCGTTGCGCCGCCCGCGCTGTGATTGCTTGACCGATCGTCAAGACCCGTAAGAAACGGCCGCGAGCGATTTGGTATCCGGCTAGTCGGGCACGTAGCGGGCTTGCGCCGAGCCGGCGTTGACGTTGAACGTTGCTACTGGCCGAGGTTATGCGGTTGTACGATACCGGTCAGATAACCGATGACGAGCAGGGTGATCAGCAGTATTGACAGGGCGATTCGCCAGGTCAGCGCCTTGACCGTGCGTCGAGTATCGCCGGTATCACGTACCAGAGACATCAGCCCGTAGCCCAGGGCCGCGACGATGGCGATCAGGAACATGATGATGACTATCTTGACCATATGCGCTTAGGGCGCTATCGGTTCGCGCCCCCCTGGTGGGGATGGGTGATCGTGTGTGTGGGCGTTGCGGCGCTGTCGAGCCTGGGTGTGTGGCAGATCGACCGCGGCGAGAGCAAGCAGGCGATGCTAGCGCAGCGTCAGGCTGCGGGCAAAAGCCCGGCCCGGGATTTTGCAAGCGCAAGCCCTGCATCGCAGGCTGCCCCGCCCGAATACGGTGTTCGTTACACGCTGCGAGGGCGTTTGGATGCGCGGCATCAGGTTCTGTTCGATAACCAGGTTCGCAACGAACGTATCGGCTATCACGTATGGACGCCGTTGATTCTGGCCGATGGCCGGCGTGTGATGATCGATCGAGGCTGGATACCGCTGGGCCCCGGTGGGCGGGCAAAGCCCCCCGAGCCGGATGCGCCCGCCGGCGTGCTGACCATGACGGGTATGTGGCGTGATCTGCCCGAGCCGGGGATGCGTCTGGGTGGCGATTCGGCGTGCCGTCAGCAGGGCTGGCCGCGGGTGCTCAACTATCCGAACATCCAGCAGCTGCGCTGTCAGTACGATGGCCCCGTGGTCGACGGGCTGTTGCTGCTCGACGAGGCGGACCCGCGCGGCTTTGCACGCGATTGGCAGGCCCAGTTCGATCAGATGCCGCCGATTCGGCACTTCGGCTACGCGTTGCAGTGGTTCGCCATGGCCTTCGCGGTGGTCGTGATTTTCGTGGTTCTCAATGTAAGGCGTATCCGATGACGACACAGACCCGCCAGCGTCTGAAGCTTCTGGGCGTGATCATGGTCTTTGTAGGCCCGCTGGCGCTGGCCTATCTGCTCTATTACGGCCTGTCGTACGGTGGGCCGGGCACCAATGGCGGGACGTTGATCGACCCGGCCATGCGCGTTCCGGATGTCATGCTCACCGACAGCGAGGGTGCCCAGACGCCCAGCGGCCAGTTGTTGGAGCAGAAATGGACGATTCTGCAGGTCGCGCCCGGCGGCTGCGATACGGCCTGCGAGACCTCGCTCAAGGAAACGCGCCAGATCCGCGCGCTGCTGCATCGCCGCGCCACGCGCGTGCAACGCGTGCTGTTGACCGATGCCCAGCCGTTGCCGGCGATGCCCGAACAGCCGGACCTGAGTCTCTACCGCGCACCGCTGGAAGATTTTCGTGATCTGTTCGAAAGCCAGGATGCGATGACGCCCGGCACGGTTTATCTGATCGATCCCCTGGGTAACTGGATGCTTTACTATCCGCCCGGCGGCGATGGCTCGGCGTTGTTCAAAGACGTCAAGCACCTGCTCAAGCTCTCCCATATCGGCTAGACCCGGACCCGCGTCATGACCCGTTTTCGTCTGAATCTGATTACGATCTGTCTGGCCTTTGTGGTGATCACGCTGGGCGCGTTCGTGCGCCTGTCGGATGCCGGTCTGGGCTGTCCGGACTGGCCCGGCTGCTACGGCCATCTGGATGTGCCCACCGCCGAAGCGGATGTGGCCGCGGCCAACGAGCGTTTTGCCCATCGCCCGGTCGAGGCACCCAAGGCCTGGAAGGAGATGATCCATCGCTATGCGGCGGGCACGCTCGGCCTGCTGATTCTCGCGATGGCGCTGCTCGCCCTCAAACGCAGCAGCAATCCCCACCAGCAACGCGTTCTGCCCTGGGTGTTGCTGGTGCTGGTGGTCTTTCAGGCGCTGCTGGGCATGTGGACCGTCACCTTATTGCTCAAGCCGCTGATCGTGACTGCCCACCTGCTGGGGGGCATGGCCACCTTTGCCTTGCTTGGCTGGTGTCTGTTTCGCCAGGGCGCATTGTTCGAAGGCTTTCGTCTGCGTATGCGCCGCGGACTGCGGATCGCTGCCGGCGTGGCCCTGGCATTGTTGATCGGCCAGATCTTTCTCGGCGCCTGGACATCGACCAACTACGCGGCGATGGCCTGTCCCGATTTCCCGACCTGCCAGACCTACTGGTGGCCGCCGACGGACTGGTCGACTGCGTTTACGCTCTGGCATGGCTTGGGCATCAACTATGAATACGGCATTCTCGATAGCGTGCCCCGGGCGACCATCCACTGGGCGCATCGTCTGGGCGCGGTGGCGATTGCGCTAACCATGCTGGGGCTTGCCGCGCTGCTCTGGCGCGCGGGCCAGAGCGACCGGCGTTGGCGCGGTATGGCCCTGACGCTGCTCGCCGCGGTCGCCCTGCAGATCGGTCTGGGCCTGTCGGTGGTGGTCTTTCACCTGCCGCTGCCGGTGGCGGTTGCCCACAATGGTGGGGCGGCCCTGTTATTATTGACGCTTATGGCCATTAACCACGCAGTCTGGAAAGCGCGCGATCATGTCTAGCTCGTCCAGCTCAAGCGCCGCCTTTGATCGTTCGTCGCTGTCTCAGCGGCTGACGGATTACTACGAGCTGTGCAAGCCGCGCGTGGTGTTGCTGATCGTGTTCACGGCCATGGTGGGCATGTTTCTGGCGACGCCCGGCATGGTGCCAATCGACGCGCTGCTGTTCGGTACGCTCGGCATCGGGCTGATGGCGGCCTCGGCGGCTGCGGTCAACCAGATGCTCGATCGCAAGGCCGACCAGCGTATGGCGCGTACCCGCGAACGCCCGCTGGTGACCGGCCATCTGGATATGGCGCAGTCGGCGCGTTTCGCCGCCGCCATCGGGCTGGCCGGCATGGCGATTCTGCTGTGGCTGGTGAATGCGCTCACCGCCTGGCTTACGCTGGTCACCCTGATCGGGTATGCCGGCATATATACCGTCTATCTCAAACGCGCGACGCCGCAGAATATCGTCATCGGCGGCGCGGCCGGCGCGGCACCGCCGCTGCTGGGCTGGGTGGCGGTCACCGGCACGGTCGATGCACATGCATTGATTCTGTTTCTCATCATCTTCATCTGGACGCCGCCGCATTTCTGGGCGCTGGCCATCGAGCGCCATCGGGAATATGCCCAGGTGGATATTCCCATGCTGCCGGTCACGCACGGGCTGGAATACACCCGCACCCAGGTGCTGCTCTATACGGTGTTGTTGTTCATCGTATCGTTGCTGCCGTTTGTCACGGGTATGAGCGGGCCGTTGTATCTGGTCAGCGCGATCGGCCTGTCCGGCTGGTTCCTGGTGTATGCGATTCGGCTCAAATACGCGCCCAAGCCCGGGCTTGCGATGCGTACGTTCGGCTATTCGATTCTCTATCTGATGGCTCTGTTCAGCGCGCTGCTGGTCGATCACTACGTGCCGGTGGTATTCGGCAGCTGATTTGCGCTAGGCCCCGCTGATCGCCTGGTCGAAGGCGCGCAGCCGATCGACCACCGCCTGTTTGCCCGGCTGTTCGGCCAGGGCTTCTTCGGCCAGCGGCGCGATCGCGCTGGCTTGTGGCATCGGCGCATTGTCTTCGATCAACGCCCGCATGCGCGGGATGAAGATGAATTGCAGCCATTCGCTGAATGCCAGCGTGTCGGCACAAAACGGCGTACGGCTCGCCATGGCGGCCGGCGAGGGCACATCGTCATGCCAGTAGTCGGCGCCGCGCATGGCCTGTTCGATCGCGAGCACCAGATCGGCCAGCTCGTAGAGGCGTGAGAGTTCGTCGGTCATTTCGGATGATTTAATTAATGCCGGGCCCTAGAACGGCCACCACCAGGGACTGGGGTGCTCGAGATCCACGCGACAGCCCTGCAATTGGCGGGCATAGCGATCGGCACGCGCGTTGACCTTGCCCGCGGTACGCCGCAGCCACGGTTTGCGCCGGTAGCTGCCGCGTTTATACCCGGTCTGGCCTTCGTGATAGGCCAGATACTGGCTATAGGCATCCCATTTGGAAATACCCAGCATGGCGTGGCTTTTGGCCATATACCAGCCGACAAAATCGGTGGCATCGTCGAAATCGTCGCGATCGGCCCAGCCATTGCCGCTGTCGCGCTTGTACCAGTCCCAGGTGCTGTCCAGGGCCTGGGTATAGCCGTAGGCCGAGGTGATATGCGTCCACGGAATGAACCACAGCAGACGCTTGCGCGGCGGGCGTGCATCGCCCACGAAGCGTGACTCCTGATAGATGATGGCCATCTGGACATGAATCGGCGCGCCCCAGCGATCGAAGGCTGCATCAGCCGCATCGAACCAACCGCTCTTTTCGTAGAAGATGTCGCAGACATTGCCGGTCGCGCGCGGCGGGGCGGTCACGCAGCCGCCGAGAACGGCTGCAATGCAAATCAGAACAATACGGTGCATGGTAAAAGCGTAGCAGAGCCTGCGCGGATTGCGGCTGCTTGTCGCGCGCTCGATCGGTGCGACGGGCTATTTGGCGCGGCGATGAGCCCGCCGCGGCGTTCGCCATACAGGCCGGTGCGGTCTTGATGCGGGCGGCGCGATAAGACCCGGCTGGCACCGACCGGTATAATGCGCGGCCCGACAAACGACGCGCCAGCGCAAGACATGGTCCGGCTGGACGCGGTTTGTATATGTGCAAAAGTTATAAGAAAAGAAAAATCCAGACGTTTTAATACAGGTCGTGGCCGGCTACCCTGCGCGGCGCAGGCGTTCGGCCTGATGAACCCACTATTTGCGGATTGTTGATGAAGGCCACTCCCATTCAAGAACACACCAGCCCGCTCGATGCCCAGCAGGCACAGCAGCTTTCGGCGCTGATCGAAACGCTCACGCCGATGCAGGTGACCTGGATCAGCGGCTATCTGGCTGGCATCAACGCCCATGCCACGACCGGCGAAGTCGCTTCGCCGCAGGCCGCGCCCGCTGCGCAGAGCCAAGCCAGCGAGCCATTGACGATTCTGTACGGCTCGCAGACCGGCAACGCCGAAGATATTGCCGAAACGCTGCGTGAGCGCGCCGAGGCTGCGGGTTTGAATGCCAGCGCCTACGACATGCTTGACTACAAGCCCAAGGATCTCAAGAAAGAGAAGAACCTGATCGTCTGTGTGTCCACGCACGGCGAGGGCGACCCGCCGGACAACGCCGAAGAACTGCATGCCTTCCTCTTCGGCAAGAAGGCGCCCAAGCTCGACGGGCTGAAATTCTCGGTGCTCGCCTTTGGCGACACCAGCTACGAACACTTCTGCCAGACCGGCAAGGACTTCGACGCGCAGCTGGAGAAACTCGGCGGCCAGCGCCTGACCGACCGTGTCGACCTCGATGTGGATTTCGACGACGCCGCCGAAGCCTGGATGGAAACGGTCGTCGATACCTACAAACAGCAGCTCGGCGGCGGCGAGAGCGCACACCCGACCGTCACTGCCATGCCCGGTGCAGGCGGCGCCGCAGCGTCGGCCGGCGAGACCTATTCGCGCAAGAACCCGTACCCGGCCGAAGTGCTGGAGAACGTCGTGCTCAACGGGCGCGGCTCGGACAAGGAAGTCCATCATATCGAGATGGATACCGAAGACTCCGGGCTGGTCTGGGAGCCCGGCGACTCCTTGGGTGTGATTCCGGAGAACGACCCGGCCGTGGTCGAGGAACTCATCGCCGCGCTGAACCTCTCGCCCGAGGAAAAGGTGACCGGTATCGATGGCGAAGTGACGTTGCAGCACGCGCTCACGCACCAGTACGAAATCACCACGCTCACGCGCCCGCTGATCGAGAAATACGCCGTCCAGGCACAGAACGAATCGCTCGATGCGCTGCTCGCCGAGGATCAGCGCGAAGCGCTGGCCGAATACATGCACGGTCGTTTTTTGGTCGATGTGGTCGAGGATTATCCCGTTCAGGGCATGACCGGTCAGGATTTCGTACGCCTGTTGCGCAAGCTCCCGCCACGGCTGTATTCCATTGCCTCCAGCCATGCCGCCAACCCGGACGAGATTCACCTGACCGTGGCCGCGGTGCGCTACGAAACCTTCGGTCGGGCACGCACGGGCGTGGCGTCGATTCAGCTCGCGGATCGCAGCGAGGACGTCAAGCTGCCGATCTATATCGACCACAACAAGAACTTCAAGCTGCCGGCCGACGACGACGCCCCGATCATCATGATCGGGCCGGGCACCGGTGTGGCGCCGTTTCGTGCCTTTCTCGAAGAACGCGAGGAGCGCGGCGCGGGCGGCGACAACTGGTTGTTCTTCGGCGCCCAGCACTTTCTCACCGACTTCTACTACCAGACCGACTGGCTGCGCTGGCGTAAGGAAGGCCTGCTTACGCGTATGGACGTGGCGTTCTCGCGTGATCAGGAACAAAAGATCTATGTCCAGGACAAGATCCGCGCCGCCGGCAAGGAGGTCTTCGACTGGATCGAGCGGGGCGCGACCGTCTACGTCTGTGGCGATGCCAATGCCATGGCCCACGACGTGCACGAAGCCTTGCTCGAACTCATCGGCGACAACGCCGGTCTCGACGCCGAAGGCGCGGCCGACTACCTGAAGAATCTGCAGAAAGAAAAGCGCTATCAGCGCGACGTCTACTAAACCGCTACGCCGCCTACGTCGCGTCCGGTTTTACCGACACCACCGAATTCGAGCCGCATCATGAGCGATAAAGAACTTTCCCCGGTCGAACACATCAAGATTGCCAGCAACTATCTGCGTGGCACGATCGCCGACGGCCTGGCCGACGAACTCACCGGGTCGATCGCCGAGGACGACACCCAGCTGACCAAGTTCTACGGTTTCTATCAGCAGGACGATCGCGATCTGCGCTCCGAGCGCAAGGCCTCCAAGCTGGAGCCGCACTACCAGTTCATGCTGCGTCTGCGTCTGCCGGCCGGTGTGGTCACCGGTGAACAATGGCTCAAGATCGATGAACTGGCCCATCGCTACGCCAACGGCACGCTGCGCCTGACCACGCGCCAGACGTTCCAGTACCACGGCGTGCTCAAAAAACACCTGCGCCCGTTGCTTCAGGATGCCTACCAGGTGGGCGTGGACGCACGCGGTGCCTGTGGTGATGTCAACCGCAACGTCATGGCCTCGGCCAACCCGGATCTATCGGCCTTGCATCGTGAAGTGCACGACTGGTCGGTGAAGATTTCCGAGCATCTGGCCTGGAAATCGCGCGCCTACGAAGAAATCTTTCTCCAACAGCCGCCACAGGGCGAAGACCACGAACCGATCTATGGCAAGACCTATCTGCCGCGCAAGTTCAAGATCGCCATCGCCATTCCGCCGGAAAACGATGTCGATGTCTTCGCCAACGATATCGGCCTGATCGCGATCACGGAAAACGACCAGTTGCTTGGCTTCAATATCGCCATCGGCGGCGGCATGGGCTCGACCCATGGCGACGAAGCGACCTATCCGCGTCTGGGTAGCGTGATCGGCTTCGCCACCCCCGAGAACACGCTCGAGGTGGTCGAGGAACTGGTCAAGATTCAGCGCGACCACGGCGATCGCTCCAACCGCAAGCATGCGCGTTTCAAGTACACCATCGACGACCACGGCCTGGGCTGGATTCACGAACAGCTCGACGAACGTGCGGGTATCAAGCTCAAGCCGGCGCGTGAATACCAGTTCGCCCGCAATGGCGATCCGCTGGGTTGGGCCGAGGGCGACAACGGCAACTGGCATCTGACCCTGTTCATCGAAAACGGCCGCATCGCGGATTTCGATGCCAACGGCACGGCGCATTATGGCCAGTATCACGGCCCGGCCAACTACAAGCTGATGACCGGCCTGCGTGAACTGGCCAAGATCCATACCGGCGAGTTCCGTCTGACCGGCAATCACAACGTGATCGTCGCCAACGTCAAACCCGAGGAAAAGGCGGCCATCGAGGAACTGGTCGCGCATTACGGCCTCGACGACGGCCGCAAGTATTCCACGCTGCGTCATTCCGCCATGGCCTGTGTCGCGTTTCCGACCTGCGCGCTGGCCATGGCCGAATCCGAACGCTATCTGCCGACACTGGTCACCAAGATCGAGAAGATCGTCGAGGATGCCGGCGTGACCGATCAGCCGATCGTCATTCGCATGACCGGCTGCCCGAATGGCTGCGCGCGGCCGTTTCTCGGCGAGATCGGTTTCGTTGGCAAGGCCCCCGGCAAATACAACCTCTATCTCGGCGCCGGTCATGACGGTGCCCGCCTGAACAAGCTCTATCGCGAGAATATCGGCGAGGAAGAAATCCTGGCCGAGCTTACGCCGATCATCGAACAATATGCCGCCGAGCGCGAAGCTGGCGAACCGTTCGGGGATTTCGTCATTCGGGCCGGTATTATTGCCGAAACCACCGAAGGACGATTCTTCCATGAAAACGTCGGCTCCCCCGAAGCGGCCTGATCGCAATCGCTGGCGCGGCGCGGGCCGATGGCTCGCGCCCGCGCTGTTCCTACTGTTCTGTGCGCCGCCTCTGCTGGCTCAGGGCGGCACATCAGCGACGACGCGTGCCGACTCGGCCGGCAGCCCGGCCGCGCAACAGGACAAGGAAGATGTCATCCGTGAGCTGATCGCGCTCACCGATGCCGAACAGCTGGAGGCGATATTCTCGCGCCAGTTCATCGATCGCGTGGCCAATGCCGTGGCGCTGTTTCGCCCGGATATGGACCCGGCCACCATGCGTGTGATTCGCCAGGAAGCCACGTCGGTGATCCGCGAACGTATCGAATCCGGCGATGCGCTGTATTCGGTGCTGTATCCGGTCTACGAAAAACACTTCAATATCTTCGAGCTCAACCAGCTGGTCGAGTTCTACCAGTCGCCGGTGGGCCAGAAGCTGGTACGTGTTTCCCCCGAATTGCTGACCGAAACGCTCGCCCTGGGGCGCGAATGGGGCCTGTCGCTGGTGCCCGAGATCATGGAACGCGTGCAGGCGCGTTTGGCGCAGTAGCACGCCGGCGGGTACGAACTCAGATCAACTGGCTGGCGACAAGCGCACGGCGTACCGATTCACGTTCATGCGCCGAGAGTGGTTGTAGTGGGGCCGGCATCACGGGCGCGGCGCGTTCGATCAGTCGAATGGCCTCATGCGCGACGCGATAGCTCGCGTAGTCTCGGCAGACATCCCACAGTGGTTGCATGCGTGCATGACACGAGCGCGCGCTGGCATAATCCGCCTGCTCGATTGCCTGCATGATTTGGTGGAATGCGCCGGGGAAAACGCCCGCCATGACCGAATACCAGGCCCTCGCGCCGGCGACTAACGCGTTCAAGGCCAGCTCATCGCCGCTGTAACCGATCTGCAGGCGATCACCGATATGGTTGGCAAGGGCCTCGTGCCTGGCCGCGGCATCATGCGGCGGCGCAGGTTGCTTCAGTGCTGCGATATGCGGATGTTCGGCGAGCTGTGAGAGCAGGCTTTCGCTGAAGTCGAAGCCGGTAGTACCGGGATTGTTGTATATACAGATCGGGCGACCGACGCCATCGGCGACCGCTACGAACAGGCGCTCGACCTCGACTTCGCGCAGCGGAATATACGAAACCGGGGCCAGCAACAGACCGTCTGCGCCAAGCGCGCATGCCTTTTGTGCGTGATGTTGCACATCGGCCTGGGTCAGCGCGCCGACCCCGGCGATGACGGGGATGCGTCCCTTCGCCTGCGCCACGGCCGTTTCGATGACACGCCCGCGTTGTGCGGCATCCAGATAGGCGTAGGATCCAGTGCTGCCCAATACCCCGATGCCATCGACGCCTGCCTGAAGCAGCGGCTCGAGAATTGCAGCGAATGCGTCGGTATCAACCCGACCGGCATTATCGAGCGGCGTGATGGGGAACGCGATCAGACCTCGCAAGACCCGTGTAGCGCGACCGGTAGCATCTTGATCTGGCGTATTCAGGCGCCCGGTTCGGTTCATGTGCTCAGGCATGCGAACGCTCAGTCCGGCTGCTTTCCCAGCGCCCGACGCCCATGAAGATCAGGCGCAGCTGTTTTTCGGCGCGCAGCATCAGCGCATCGTCTTCGGCGTTGTCGGGGTCGACATCGAGAATACGCTCGGACAGGGTGATTACGGTATTCACCACCAGATCCGCGATCGTGCGCAGATCGTCCTGCGAGATATGCGAAAACTCGTCAAAGCGCGCGAAGTCCGCGGCCAGGGCATTGGTCAGCAGCACGATCTCGTTGTGAATAGCTTCGCGCATGGCTACGGTGCCGGCAAAGCGTTCCTTGACCACGAACTGAAACAGCAGCCGGTTGTCGCGTACGTAGTGGGCGAACAGCTCCACCGAATAGCGCACCAGACCCTTGAGCGGCATGGACGACAGCGCCGCATCATTGAGGATATGACGCAGCGAGCGAAACGTATCCTCGATCAGGGTCAGGCCCAGCGCGTCGAGATCCTCGAAGTGACGATAGAACGCGGTGGGCACCACACCGGCCTGACGCGCGATGCGGCGCAGCGAGATCGCCGAGAAATTCGCCTCGGTGGCGACCAGTTCCAGTGCCGCCTGCATGAGCGCCTCGCGCGCTTCGCCGCGGCGCGGCGCGCTGCGCTGGCGCGCCGCCGGTTTTTTCGCATCGCGGCTCATGGCTGTCGGCGGTACGGACATAAAAGCGTCATCGGCATGGATAGCGACCTTAGCCGCTTGTGAGGCGATTGAAAACAGGGCACGGCGATCGCGGGCGTGAGATCGATAAATCGCTTGTGAACAAGTGTTGACTTACGCCCTGCGATCGCCATAAAGTGTACACGTGTTCACATTCACGAGGAAGCGTCGATGAACCCGGTGATGAAGAAAGTTCTCGGTAGTTCCGTCGTCAGCGCGCTGACCAGCCCGCTGTCGGTCGACGACTATCTGGCCCTCATCGACGGCCGTCTGTCGCTCACCGAACCGCGCGGGCGCGTCACGCATGCCGTGCGCCAGACGCCGGACAGCGTGACCCTGGTGATCGAGCCGAACGACAACTGGCGCGGGCATCGCCCCGGCCAGCATGTGCTGCTCGGCGTAGATCTCGATGGCGTGCGTCATAGTCGCTGTTTCTCGGTGGCCAGCGCGCCGGGCGAAAAGATGCTCGAGATTACGGTCAAGCGCAACGGCGACGGCCGCGTGAGCAACTATCTGGTGGATCATGCCACACGTGGCCAACTGGTCTATCTGAGCCCGGCCGAAGGCGAATTCTATGCGCAGTCGCGCGCGCCGCAGCAGGCCTTGTTGTTGAGCGCGGGCAGTGGCATTACCCCGGTGATGGGCGTGTTGCGGCACTGGATTGCCCGTGGCGAACTGCACGACGTGGTGTTCGTTCACTACGCCCGTACGCGCGCCGACATGATCTACGCCGAGGAGCTCGAAGCCCTGGCCGCGCGTCATGCCGGTCTGCGGGTGGAAAGCGTATTTACCGCTGATGGCGGCCAGCGTCTCGACGACGCCTCGCTCCAGAACATGGTGCCCGATCTGGCCGCGCGCGAAACCTGGATGTGTGGCCCAGCCGGTTTCATGGATGCCGCCGAGCCTTTGATCACCGCGCGTAGCGATGCGCCGCTGCATCGCGAGCATTTTGCGGCCACCCGCCGCGATGCCGCCCAGGGCGAGGGCGCAGTGCAGTTTCTCAAAAGCGACGTCGCGGCCTCGGGGGAAAGCGGTTCGTTGCTGGAAGTCGCCGAAGGCGCCGGACTCAAGCCCAACTACGGCTGTCGCATGGGCATCTGCCATGCCTGCAAGTGCCGGGTGGCCGAAGGCAGCGTGCGCGACCTGCGCACCAACCGCGTACGCCAGGTCCGCGATACCGATATCCAACTCTGTATCCACGCCGCCGCCGGCGACGTGGCTGTCGAACTGTAGAACGCGGTTCGATCTGTTTTTAAAAGCTTCTCACGATCGACGCATAGCGCGTCATGGAGTAGAAACATGGGTAAACCGACACATCTGAGCAAAGCCGATATCGAAGCCTTCGGGCGCGAAATCGATGCCGTTCGCGATGAGGTCATGAACGACCTCGGCGAGCGTGATGCAAGCTATATCCGCAACATCCTCAAGACCCAGCGCTATAGCGAGGTTGCCGGCCGCGCGTTGTTGATGGCCGGGTTGCTGCCGCCGGCCTGGGTGGCCGGTGTCGGCCTGCTGTCGTTGTCCAAGATCCTGGAAAACATGGAGATCGGGCATAACGTCATGCATGGCCAGTGGGACTGGATGAACGATCCGGCCATCGATTCGGCCACCTACGACTGGGACAACACCTGCCCGGCGCATCAGTGGAAGCATTCCCACAACTACATGCACCACACCTTCACCAATATCGTCGATCTGGATCGCGATGTGGGCTACGGCATTCTGCGCATGAGCGAAGACCAGCCCTGGCGTGTGGCGCACCTGGCGCAGCCGCTCACGGCCGCGACGCTGGCGACCTTCTTCCAGTGGGGCGTGGCCCTGCACGATCTGGAAGTCGAGCGTCTGGGCAAGGACAAGACCTTCAAGGAGGCCGCGCTTCAGCTGCGCGAGATCTGGGGCAAGGCTCGCAAGCAGGTGCTCAAGGACTATCTGCTGTTCCCGGCCCTGGCGGGACCGATGTTTGCGCCGGTACTGGCGGGTAATATCACCGCCAATCTCAACCGCAACCTGTGGTCGTTCCTGATCATCTTCTGCGGGCATTTCACCGATGAGGTGGAAATGTTCGATGTCGAGGAAACGCGCGACGAAACGCGCGGGCAATGGTATCTGCGCCAGCTGCTGGGCTCGTCGAATCTGACCGGCAGCGTGCCGTTTCATATCCTCACCGGCCATCTGAGCTATCAGATCGAACACCATCTGTTCCCGGACATGCCGTCGCATCGCTATCGCGAAGTCGCGCCCAAGATCCAGGAGATCTGCCAGCGCTACGGCCTGAACTACAACACCGGGCCGTTGACCAAGCAGTTCGGAGGCGTGGTCAAGCGCATTCTGCGCATGTCGTTGCCCCATCGGCGTAAACGCAATACGCTGGAGCCCAAGACATCCGCGGATGCGCCGGCCTATGCTCAAGCTGCTTGAAACCCTCAAGGACTCGGCCGAGTCGACCTTCGACTCGGCCGCGTCGCGTGTCGAGAACGTGCATCGGCTGATCAGTGGCTATGTCGGTGGGCAGACACGCCGCCTGCGCGGCGCACGCCGGCCGCAAGCCGACCCGCGCGATGGACAGTCGCCGCGTAGCAGCCAGCCGCGTGACGCGAGCATCTACGATGTCATTCGCGGCGTGAATCGCGAAATCGGGGAGTTCGGCACCGACGTGTTCGAAATCATCGACGATGCCCGTACGCGTCGGGCGATCGAAAAACGGGGTGCTACCAAGCCGGGCGAGGATAGCGAGCGCGATTCGTAGCGCGCGCATACACCTGCGCTCGACAATACGTTTGCGAGTACAACGTTCGGTTCGCCGTGCCGGTCGCGAACGCGTAAAATCGCCCCGCGAACGATAGCCGAGCGAGGGCCGAATGGCGGTACCGGTGTTGACACGTCGATGTATGGCCCAGCGGCTCGGTCGGGTAGTGCTGGGTTGTTTGATCGTGTGTCTGGTACTGCTGCAGCCCGCGCTGGCCCAAGTCGCGGGTGAGCAGAAAGGCCTCGAAGAACGTATCGCCGATCTGCGTAGCCGGGCCGAGGCCGTGCCGGCGCGCGAGAATATGGATTCGGCGTTGCGCGATCAGATCGTGGAAACGTATCAGCGCGCGATCTCGTCGCTGGAAACCGCGCGTAACGCCCGCCAGGACACCGCCGAAATACGCCGCCAGGCCGAGCAGGCGCCGGAGCGTATTCGTGAACTCAAGGACGAGTTGCAACAGATCGACGCGCCACCTTCGAGTCAGGCGCTCAGCGATCTGCCCGCGAGTACGCTCTCGAGCCGTGTCGAGGCCACCAGTTCGCGTATTGCCGATAATCAGGCCCGTCTGGCCGATCTGCGTGACCAGCTCAACCGTATCGCCCAACGGCCGGATGCAGCGCGCGCAGCCCTGGCCGATGCCCGCGAGTCGTTGCGATCGTTGGATAGCGACAGCAGCGCCATCGAGCGCGATCAGCCGAGTCTGCTGCTGGAAGCCAGAAACGCCGCGCTGGCTGCCCGGCGCGAAGCCCTGACCGCCGAAATCGAGCGCCTGCAGCAGGAACTCAGCAGTCAGGATGCGCGCCAGCGTGCACTTGAGGCGCAGCGTGCGCTCGCCGAAGCGCGCCAGGCCTACGACACGGAGCTGCTGGAGTCGTTGCAGCTGGCCTTGGGCCAACGTCAGAACCAGAGCGCGATCGAGCTACGCAAGGCCAGCGAGCAAAAACTCAGTGAATTGCGCACGGCTGCCGAGCCGATCAGCGATACCGCCCAGCGCAATGTGGAGTTGGCCGACCAGCTCACCCATATTACCGCCCAGACCGAGTCACTGGCCTCCGAACAGGTGCGCCAGCACAAGCGTGTCGATGATATTCAGCGGCGGCTGAGCCTGGTTCAGCGCCAGCTCGAGATTGGCGGTTCCTCGGTCGCGCTGGGGGATGTGCTGCGTGCCCAGCGTCGTGATCTGGCCCGACCGGGCCTGTTGTCGACCGGGGGCGACCACGCGGCCGATACGAGCCAGCCGGAAATCGCCTCCGCCGAGTTGCAGCGCTTCCAGTTGCAGCAGCAACGCGCCGATCTCGAGGATATCGACCGCCGTGTCGCCGAAATCGCGGCCGACAATCCGGACCTCGACGAGGGCCAGAAGACGTCGCTCGAAGCGCTGCTCAGGCATCGCCGCGATATTCTCGATCTGCTGATCAGTGCCGAGGGCCGTTATATCGAGATCGGTCGCGATCTGCGCCGGCTGTCCTCGGAATACGGCCAGACCGTCGATTCCTTCAATCGCCTGCTCGACGAACGCCTGTTCTGGCTGCCGTCCTTTGCGCCCATGGGGCTGGGCTGGTTCGCCGAGGTCGGACAGGACCTGCCCTGGGCATTCAACTGGTCGTCGTGGACGCGGGCGCTCGAACGTCTGGTCGACGGCGTGCAGGCACGCCCGTTCGTGGCCGCCGCCGGCCTGGCGCTGATCGTGGCCCTGTTGCTGTTGCGCCGCCCGTTGCGCTCGCGCCTGCGCCGTCTGGCCGAGCCGGTGGGCAAGGTCCAGCACGATACCTTCTGGGTCACCCTGCGCGCGGCGCTTGCGACCGTGCTGCTGTTCATCCCGCCGGTGGCCGCGTTGTTGCTGGCCGGTTATCTGGTGCGTACCCCGGCCGATTCCGACGTGTTTACCACGGCGGTGTCGGCGGTGTTCGTCCAGGTGGCGATTCTGGTGCTCTTCCTCGAGCCGTTTGCCCAGGTATGTCGCAAGTACGGCCTCGCCGAAAGCCATTTCCAGTGGCCGGAAGAGGCGCGCCACGGCCTGTATCGCATGCTGCGCTGGTTGCTGGCGATGTTGTTCATCCCAACCATGCTGGTCACCTTCACCGAAGCGTTCGACGACGACAGCAAGCGCGAAACGATCGGCCGCGGCGCCTTCATGGCGAGTTCTTTGATGATCGCGGCGTTTTCCTGGCGACTGCTGCATCCGACCCGCGGCGAACTCGCCGGTGTCGTCAACCCGGAGGCGGGTTCGGCCTGGCGGCTGGGGTATTTATGGCTGCCGGTGGCGGTGGGCGTGCCGTTGCTGTTGTTTGGTCTGGCCGGCATGGGCTATTACTACACCGCCTTGCAGCTGCAGAGCCGGTTCTTCTACTCGGCGGGGCTGCTGGGCGGCGGCTTCGTACTCTATTCGCTGATCGTACGCTGGTTGACGGTCGCCGAGCGCCGGCTCGCGCTCACGCGCGCCTTGCGCCGACGCGAGGAAGCCCGCGAGGCGCGTGCGACCCGCGATGCCGCCGCTGCCGCCGGTGAGAGTACGCCGGAAAATCTGGATACGTTGGAGATCGATCTCGTTCAGATCAGCGAACAGACTCGCGGTCTGATCAAGGTGGTGATCGCGCTGATTTCGCTGGCCGGGCTGTGGTTGATCTGGTCGGATACCTTGCCGGCGCTCCAGCTGCTGGACAACATCACCCTCTGGCAGTATGCCAGCGAGGTCGACGGGCGCACCCAGTTGACCCAGGTCACCCTTGGGGCCTTGCTGCTGGCACTGACTCTGGGTGTGGTTACGGCCCTGGCCGGACGCAACCTGCCGGGCTTTCTGGAAATTACCGTGCTGCGGCGGTTTTCCATGGATGCCGGCAGTCGCTATGCGATGGCGACCCTGTTTCAGTATGCGATCGTGATCATGGGCATGCTGGGCGCGGTTGCGTTGATCGGCTTTCGCTGGTCGTCGATTCAGTGGCTGGTCGCGGCCGTTGGTGTGGGCCTGGGTTTCGGCTTGCAGGAGATCTTCGCCAATTTCGTCTCCGGTATCGTCATTCTCTTCGAGCGCCCGGTACGGGTGGGTGACACGGTTACCGTGGGCACGCTCACCGGCACGGTGTCACGTATTCGTATTCGCGCGACCACGGTCACCGACTGGGACAACAAGGAAGTGGTGATTCCGAACAAGACGTTCATCACCGAAACCGTGATCAACTGGACGCTCACCGACGACATCACGCGTTTGATCCTGCGCGTGCATCTGGCGCTGGATACCGATACCGAACTGGCCGAAAAGCTGATCATGGACGTGATCAGAGACGAGCCGGTTGCGCTGGAAAACCCGGCGCCGACGGTGTTCTTCGTGGGCTACGACGATAGCGCGCTGATCTACGAAGCGCGTATCTTCTACCACGATCTCTACAATCTGCTGCCCTTGCAGCATGCGATCTACAAGGGCATGCACGCGGCCTTTCGCGCCAACGACGTGGTGGTGTCGTTCCCGCAGCAGGATCTGCATCTGCGCTCGGTCGATGACTCGTTCGCCAAGGTCTTTCGGGGCGCGCCCGGCAAAGCCCAGGCCGAGAGCGGGGGAACCGACGACTCGCCGAAACCGGTGGGCGACACCTGATCGACGCCCCGACTTGGCGCTTGGCACAGCCGTCGCGGTTCGGCCGGCGAGGATTGTCCTGAGCGCCGGCCTCAGTGGCGCTGCTCAGGCGTTGTCGTCGCCGCTATAGAGTTGGCGGGGCAGGGCCTCCGGGTAGTAGGCATAGAGCCAGGTTTCGGTCACCTGGCGCGCGCCGTGGTATAGCGCGGCCTGCAGTTCGACCGGTGTGTCGTCGGGCGGCAGTTCGCCTTTCCAGTCGAAAAACACCCGCCAGCGCCCGCTTTGTTCGACATGCTGTACATACGGGTTGTCGATCTTGCCGTGGCTGGCGTGCACTCGCGGCTCGGGTGCGTTGTCGGCGTCGAGGCCGTCCAGGGGCTTGCCGGCGAAGTCGATCACGAACTTGCGTGCCAGCACCGACTGGTCCTGGTAGGTGCCCGGCGCGCCGGCACGGCCGGTACGGGTGGCCATTACCCGTGCCAACGCCGGGGGATCGGGCTGATCAGCGCCCCAGTACAGACGATAGTCGAAGCGCCAGGCACGTGCCGCGGTGGCTTTTTCGCTTGGCACCCAGAACACGTTGATGTTGTCGTACACCTCTTCGTCGGTGGGCAGTTCGAGCAGACCGACATGGCCGCTGCCCCAGTCGCCGCGCGGTTCGACCCAGAGGCTGGGTCGGTTTTCGAACCCCACGTCCGGGTCCTGATAGTGATCGAAGACCCGGTCGCGTTGCAGCAGTCCGAAGCCCTTCGGGTTTTTATCCTCAAAGACGCTGTACTGGGTACGCGGCGGGTTGACCAGCGCCCGCCAGAGGCGTTCGCCCTGGCCGGTGGTCATGGCCAGGCCGTCGCTGTCGTGTATTTCCGGGCGCCAGTCCACGCCGCGTCGTGCGTTGGTTTCGGAAAACCAGAACATGCTGGTTAGCGGGGCGATGCCCAGCCGCCGAATAGCGCGACGTTGAAACAGCCGGCTTTCGATATCCAGCACGATATCGTTGGGTCGGCTCAGGGTGATCCGGTAGGCGCCAGTCACATGTTCGCCCTCGAGCAGGGCGCACAGGGTCATGCGGGTGGCATTGGCCGCGGGCTTGATCAGCCAGTACTGGGTGAAATTCGGAAACGCCTCGTCGCTGCCATAGCCGGTATCGACGGCCACGCCGCGCGCCGACAAACCGTACTGATCCAGCCCGCCCGGGCTGCGGAAATAACTCGCGCCCTTGAAGGCCAGCCATTCATGGGCCGGCTCGGTCCGCCCGAGCACGCGTAAGCCGGAAAAACCCAGATCCGCCGGCAGGCGCTCGGCGAGCTTTGGGTCGTCATAGCGAAACAAGGCACTGTCGTAGGGGATACGCCGTGTTCGCCCGTTTTCGACCACGTGAATCGCCACCGGCGACCGGGCGTTTTGATCCAGGTGAAAGAATTCAACCGTGACCGGCGTGTCCGAGGCGGCCCAGAGTGCGGCCTGCTTGCGCGTATGAATGCCCATGAAGGCTTCATAACCGATCTCGTCCAGCAGCTTGTCGTAGCGTTGTTCGGGGGCCGTGTAAGGCCGTTGCGCCAGGGCACGGGCGTGGGCGATCACGCGATCGAAATCGAAGGCTTCGCCGTCGGCCGGCAAGGCGGGAATATCCGTGGTAGCGGCTGCCCAGGTGGGCAAAAGACAAACGCCCGCGAGTGCCGTGGTGGACACAAGCAGGCGTCGTCTTCCCAGATCGGTTGTCATGCGCGAATTGCTGGCGTTCAGCCCGGCAACAAGGCTAGATGGCCAATAGGCCGACTAGGCCGCGCTGACCATCGCGCCCCGCAGTTTCTTGATGGCGGCAACTTCGAGCTGGCGAATACGCTCGGCCGATACCTGATACTTGTCGCCGAGTTCCTGCAGGCCGATCTTGCCGTCTTCGCGCAGCCAGCGGCTTTCCAGGATATCGCGGCTACGCTCGTCCAGCTGGGTCATCGCCCGCGACAGATTGGCGTGCTGATAGGTCTGCCAGTCGCCGTTCTCGATATCCGAGGCCGGGTCGTAGCCGTCGTCGGCCGACAGATAATCCTCGGGCGCGTAGCTGTCCTCGTCGTTGGCCGAGGGCAGGGCGTTATACGAGGTATCGCCACCGGACAGGCGCCGTTCCATCTGCAGCACGGTTTCCGGCTTGACGCCCAGATCGCCGGCCACGGCCTGGACTTCCTTGTCGTTCATCCAGCCAAGACGCTTCTTGGAACTGCGCAGGTTGAAGAACAGCTTGCGCTGGGCCTTGGTGGTGGCCACTTTCACGATGCGCCAGTTGCGCAGGATGAACTCGTGAATCTCGGCACGAATCCAGTGCACGGCAAAGGAAATCAGGCGCACGCCCACATCCGGGTCGAAGCGCTTGACGGCCTTCATCAGGCCAATATTGCCTTCCTGAACCAGATCCGCCAGCGGCAGGCCATAGCCCGAGTAACCGCGGGCAACATGCACCACGAAACGCAGATTGGAGAGAATGAGTTTCTGAGCCGCCTGGATATCGCCGTCGTCGCGCAGCTTGCGGGCAAGCTGCTGCTCGTCGTCGACTTCCAGCACGGGAATGTTCGAGACCGCCTGCAGATACGAGTCGATGCTGCCCGAGGCAAGCGTCGGCAGGTTCATCTTGGCGGGGGATAGAGAAATATCGTTAGCCATGTGCAAAGCCTCCTTGGGACTTTTGCCTATTACAGCCATTCTAGCAAAAATTCACGCCGGCTGATGCCGTGAACATAGCAATGCCTTTAAGACCGCTGGCCCCAGGTTAGGTTCCCGCTATCGTGGTTCGATCGCGGCCAGACGGCGGTTGACCGTGAGCACACAGCCCAGCCAGCCGAGCGCGACGCCGATACCCAGCAGCATGAACACACCTTTCAGGCCGAGCCCGTGCATGGCCAGTGCCCCGTTATAGGAGCGCGTGAGCGCAGCCAGGGGTTCGGCAAGCGCAAGGAAACAGATACCCAGCAATATCAGCGCCAGCACTGCGCCGATCAGGCCATACCAGAACCCGCTGTAGAGAAACGGGCGCCGAATGAAGGCGTCGGAGGCACCGAGCAGCTTCATGACCTCGATTTCCTCGCGCCGGTTCTCGATATCGAGGCGGATGGTATTGCCCACGATGAACAGCACCGCGGCCGACAACAGCAGCCCGATTACCCAGGCCGAGCGCTCGATCACCGACAGAATCGCATACAGACGTTCCAGCCAGGCCTGATCGAGCTCGGCCCGCGCCACGCCGGGCTCGTCTTCCAGCGATACCAGCAAGGCCCCGATTTCGGCGCGCGACATGTCTGCGCGTGGATTGATCGTGATCACCGCCGGTAGCGGATTGTCTTCCAGCGCATCGAGCGCGGCACCAAAGCCCGAGGACTTGCGAAATTCGGCCAGCCCGGCCGCAGCGGAAATATAGCGGCTGGTTGCGACATCGTCGCGCTCGCCCAGGCGTTTGGCCAGGGCCTGGCCGTCGGACACCGACAGATCGTCGCGCAGGTACAACGAGGCCTGAACCGCGCGATGCCAGCTCTGCGAGAGCGTATCGAGATTGTTCATCAGCACGTACAAGCCGGCCGGCAGGGCCAGTGCGATGCCGATGACCGTGGCGGTGAGCAGGCTCGCCAGCCAGCGCCGATGCAGCCGGCCCAGGCTTTCGATCAGACAGCGTGCATGCGAGCTCACCCAACCCTGCGCGGGCGCGGCGAGCGTGCTCGGCATGCCGCGACGACGGGTATTGCCAACCGCGCTGGGGGCGGGTTTGCCGCTACTGCGTGCCATCTCGTTAGCCGTTCTCCAGGTGACCGTGATCCAGACGAATCCGGCGATGACCCATGCGTTCGACCAGATCGATGGCATGGGTGGCGATCATGATGCTCGTGCCAGCTTCGTTCAGGCGCATGAAAAGCCGCATGATATCGGCCGACAGCGCCGGGTCGAGGTTGCCGGTCGGCTCGTCGGCGAGCAACAGATAGGGGCGATCGACCACCGCCCGCGCGATGCCCACGCGCTGCTGTTCGCCGCCGGAGAGCGTGATCGGAAACTTGCGCTCGAGCGAGAGCAGGCCGACCGTATCGAGCGCCGCGCGCACGCGCCGGGCGATATCGGCATGACCGAGCCCGCGGATGACCAGCGGCAGGGCCACGTTGTCGAAGACGGTGCGGTCGAACAACAGATTGTAATTCTGAAAAATCAGGCCCAGGCGCTGGCGATAGCGCGGGATCTGGCGGCGCTTGACCGCGGCCAGATTGGTGCCGTTGATGACCACCTGACCGCGGGTGGGGCGTTCGATCAGGCCGATGAGCTTCATCAGCGTCGACTTACCGGCACCGGAATGCCCCGTCAGAAAAGCCATCTCGCCGCGTTCGAGATGCAGCGACACGCCGTCGAGCGCGATCTTGCCGCCTGGGTAGCGTTTGATCACATTCTTGAAGGCGACGATATCGGTCATGGGCGAAAACGGGCCGCGTTACTTGCTGCGATCGAACAGCGCGTCCATGAAATGCTCGGATTCGAACACGCCCAGATCCTCGACTTTCTCGCCGATGCCGATAAAACGCAACGGCAGGCCGAGACGCTTGGCGATGGCGAACACGATACCCCCGGAGGCGGTGCCGTCGAGCTTGGTGATGGTGATACCGGTCAGGCCCACGGCTTCATTGAAGGCCACCGCCTGCTGCAATGCATTGCCGCCGGTGGTCGCATCCACCACCAGCATGACTTCATGCGGGGCGTGTTCATCCTGTTTGGCGAGCACGCGCTTGATCTTCTTGAGCTCATCCATGAGATGGCCCTGGGTGTGCAGGCGCCCAGCGGTATCGGCAATCAATACGTCGATACCGCGGGCCTTGGCGCGCGAGAAGGCATCGAAGACCACCGATGCCGAATCCGCGCCGCTGCCCTGGGCCACCACTGGTACATGGTTGCGTTCGCCCCAGCCCTGCAACTGCTCGACCGCTGCCGCACGAAAGGTATCGCCGGCGGCGAGCATCACCGACTGACCGGCGTCCTGGAATTTCTTGGCCAGCTTGCCGATGGTCGTGGTCTTGCCCACGCCGTTGACGCCGACCATGAGAATCACGAACGGACGCGTGTGCTCGGGAATGGTCAGCGGTTCCTCGCAGGGGGTGAGAATCGCGCCCAGATGTTCGCGCAGGGCCTTGCCCAGATCCTTGCCGGTACGCAGGCGCCCGCCGTCGAACATCACCTGCAGCCGATGCATGACCTGACCGGTGGCCTCGACACCGACATCGGCCAGCAGCAGCTGGGTTTCGAGTTCGTCGAGCGCATCCTGATCGACCGTTTCGCCCGGCAACAGATTGCGCAGGTCGTAGGTCAGCCACGAGTCGCCCTTGTTGAGGCTGGCTCGCATACGGGTGAAAAAACCCGGCTGTTTGAGTTTGGAGCTCTTGCGCGCCTTGGGATCGACGTTGGCCATGAAGAATGCGCTGCCTGCGGTTGAAACGTGAACGAGGGCGCGTGGCGCGAATCCGGCATGGTGGTGCCGGCGCGCACGTCACCGATCGGGCGCTACTTTAGCATCGCCGCCGGCCACGGGCGCAGCGATGAGTACGATCGGTCGTTGATCGTTTTCGACCAACCGGAAGGTCAGCCCTGCGCGTTCCAGGTCGGCCACCAGCGCACGGCGTGCGCTGGCATAGTCGCGTTGATCGGCAGCCGTGGCCAGCAGATGGAAACGATGCGCGACCTGCTGGGTATCGGTCATGCCCACCCACAATGGTCGATGATCGACTGCGCGCACGCGCCCGGTCGGCCATAGTCGCAATACGCGGCGCAGCCGTTCGGCTTCAGGGGCGGCGGCTGCATGCACCAGCGTCAACGCCGGCTGGCGCCCATCGTGAATGCGTGGCAATACCGCGAGCTGGCGGATATCGCTGTCACTGACCAGCCAGTGCAGCGGCTGACTCATGCTCAGCGCGGGCGCGGCCTGCCAGCCGGCTTCGGCCAGCGCATGTTCGAGTTCGGCGGGCGTGGCCGCGGCCTGGACGTTCAACGGCGCGCTCGCGCGCCCGGCGATATCGCGAATACGGCTATCGAGCTCGCGATAGCCGCCGCCGGCCCAGTCGCCGACGACGGTTTGGGTGCGCTTGGCCTGCGCCTGTGCCCAGGCGCGATAGGTGGTATCCGGCAGAATGCCGGCGACCACCGCGATCATCCCGAAACCGGCGAATACCGCCAGCACGGGCGCGCCCCGCACCCGGCCCGGGCGCTGACGCCGATAGCTGAGCACGAGCATGTTCAGCCACACGAACGCAATCGCCAGGCCGATGAGCAGATCGCTGGCCCAGTCCAGGCCCAGATACAGGCGCGCGAGCGCGATGAGCACCACGCCGGCGACGGTGATCGAATGATAGTAGGGGCGCGCGGTGGCGGGCTGGCCGGCCGCGATCATGAGCCCGGCCATGCCGTAGACGGTGGCACACAGAATCAGATCCTGACCGCCGCCCGCGAGAAACAATGGATCGCTGACATCGCCATGGAAGTAGCCGCTGGGCGCAGGAATGGCCAGCCACCAGCGCAGACCGAGTGTGACCAGCGCCGAAAACCCGAGCGCGGCCACCCAGTGGGTCGCGGCACGACCGTTGCCCATCACCGCGAGTACCGCTGCCAGCACCACCGCGAAGGGCAGATAGATCAACGGTGAACCCATCTGGGCGATGGCGAAGGCGATCTGATCCGAGATCGGCGTCTGCAGGCTTTGTACGATATAGAACGCCACGGCATCGAAATGCCCCGGATAGACCGGCCGTTGCCAGCCCCACATGAGCAGATAGGCCAGCGCTGTGGCCAGCATCAACAACACCGCGCCGATGGCCAGGGCCGGGATTTCGGGCTGGCGCGGATCAGCCAGGGCCGGGCCCAGCCGGCCCAGGCGCCGATGCCGCCGGCTCCAGGCCAGCAGTCGCCCGGCATAGCGATGCAGGGCGACGCGCCCGGCGACCAGTACGAAGCGCACGGCAATGGTCGTCAGCCAGACGATGGCCACGACCGCGACCAGCAGGATCGCCAGGCGGGTGGCCACCTGGGCGGCCAGATCCAGCGAGGCGCCGAATACCACGCCCGGCAGGATATAGCAGGGCGCCCAGATCGCGGTGGCGATCAGGTCCATGACCACGAAGCGTGTGATCGACAGCCCGGCCGCGCCGGCGACCGTGGGTATGATCGGACGCAGCGCGCCGATCAGGCGACCCATGACGATGGCCTTGCCGCCGTGCTCGGCCAGAAAACGCTCGCCCCGTGCCACCAGCGCGGGCGCCCGGGCAAAACCGGGCAATGACGATAGCCGGCCCCGATAGCGCCGCCCGAGCGCGTAGCTGGCGCCGTCGCCGATCAGCGTACCCACGATCGCCACCGCGAATGTCGCCCCCAGCGGCAACAGGTTGGCGCCGATCAGCGCGCCGAAGGCGAACATGAACAGCGCCCCCGGTACCAGCAGGCCGAACAGAAACAGCGATTCGCCGAGGGCGACCGCGAATACGAGCGCGAGCGCGGCTAGCGGATGGGTCTGAACCCAGGCCAGCAGGGCCGCGAACAGCTCGTGCCCCATCGTGTGCAGCCGTTACGTGCCCGCGCGGGGCGCTCAGCCGCGCGCGAGCAGTGCAAAGGCCGCGTCTGCGGCATCCAGGGTGCGCGCGATCGCGGTGTCGTCGTGGGCCTGGGAGATGAAGGCCGCTTCGAACGCCGAGGGCGCGAGATATACACCGTGATCGAGCATGGCATGAAAGAAGCGTGCAAAGGCCTGGGTATCGCAGGCCGCGACGTCGTCGAATCGGCTCACGCGCTCGGCATCGGTAAAGAACAGGCCGAACATCGCGCCCACGCGCTGGGTCAGCAACGGCACACCGTGGCGAGCGGCACGCTCGTCGAGGCCGGCCAGCAGCGTATCCAGCTGCGGCGCGATGGCTTCATGTACACCGCCGGCCTTGATGCGCGACAGGGTGGCAATGCCTGCCGCCATGCCCAGCGGATGGCCGCTGAGCGTGCCGGCCTGATAAACCGGGCCGGTGGGGGCCAGGGTTTGCATCACCTCGGCGCGGCCACCGACCGCGCCGACCGGCATGCCCCCGCCCACGATCTTGCCGAGCGCAGTGATATCCGGTGTGATGCCGTAATAGGCCTGGGCACAGCCGGCGTGTACACGAAAGCCGGTCATCACTTCGTCGAAGATCAGTAGCGCGCCGTGGCTGTCGCATAGTTCGCGCAGCCCTTCGAGAAAGCCCTCGACTGGCGGCACGCAGTTCATGTTGCCGGCCACCGGTTCGACCATGACGCAGGCGATTTCCTGGCCGTGGGTTTCGAAGGCCTGGACGACCGAATCCAGGTCGTTATAGGTCGCCGAGAGCGTATCCGCGACCACCGCTTCCGGTACGCCGGGCGAGCCGGGAATGCCGAGGGTGAGCGCGCCCGAGCCGGCGTCGACGAGCAGGGCATCCACATGGCCGTGGTAGTTGCCCTTGAACTTGAGAATCTTGTTGCGTCCGGTATAGCCACGCGCCAGACGCAGGGCGGTCATCGATGCTTCCGTGCCGGAGTTGACCATGCGTACCGATTCGATCGAATCGACCATGGAACACACCAGCTCGGCGAGTTCGGTTTCCAGACCCGTGGGCGCCCCGAAGGACAGGCCCTTGGCCGCCTGCTGCTGGACAGCCGAAACCACGTCCGGGTGGGCATGACCGAGAATCATGGGCCCGAACGAGCCGACATAGTCGACATATTCATTGCCGTCGACATCGTAGATATAGGCGCCTTCGGCGCGGTCGATGAACGCGGGTGTGCCGCCCACGCCCGCGAATGCACGCACGGGCGAATTCACGCCGCCCGGCGTGACACGGGCCGCGCGTTCGAACCACTGTGCCGAACGCGGGCCGGGGCGCTGCCATTGTGGGTTCTCGGATGCGCTCATCGAAAAATACTCCTGCAAAAAGACAAAAAAGAATACCTGCGCCGGGGTGCTAGTCGGCGCGCTCGAACAGGGCCGACAGTTCGCGGGCTGCCGCGCCGCTGTCGGCTGCGTGAAACAGGGCCGCCGACACCGCGATCAGGTCGGCGCCGGCGGCGATGACCGTGGCCGCGTTATTGGCGTCGATGCCGCCGATCGCTACCACCGGTACGCCCAGCGCGCGGGCCTGGCCGAGTACCCGGGTATCGGCCGCCGGTGCGTCGGGTTTGGTGCGCGAGGTGAAAAAACGCCCGAAGCTGACATAGCTCGCGCCCTGTTCGATACCGGTATAGGCATGGGCGAGCTCGCCGGAGCAGCTCACCCCGATCAGCGCGTCGTCGCCGAGGGCGGCCCGCGCATGGGCGATACTGCCGTCGCTCTGGCCCATATGCACGCCATCGGCCGCGACCGCCTGGGCCAGGCGCCAGTCGTCATTGACGATCAGTTTGCTGTCGTAGGCGCGGGTGAGGCTGCGCAGTTCGCCGAGCAACGCGGCATCGGCACCGCTTGTGCGCTTGTCGCGATACTGTAGCCAGCACGCGCCGCCTGCCAGTACGGCCTCGACCCGGTCCAGCGCATCGTGTTCGAGCGTGGTGCGATCGTAGATGGCATAGAGCCCGCGTGCGTTCACGAGGAAAAAGCCGTGGTACGTGCGGGCAGCCGCTGGCCGCGACCGGCCGCAAAGGCGCGATTGAGTGTCTGCCAAGTGTAATGCTGAGCTTGCTCAAAGGCGTCACCGACATCGCGCCCGAGCGCGATCTGTGCGGCGATCGCGCTGGCCAGCGTACAGCCCGAGCCATGAAATACCCCGTCCAGGCGCGGCCACTCGTAGCGCTGTCCCGGTTGCCCGTCGCTGTAGCGGCGGTTGATGACCTGCGGGCCCGCTTCGTCGCCGCCGGTGATCAGTACATGTTGCGTGCGCTGGCTCAGCGCCACGCCGCAACGCTCGAGATCGGAGTCGCCGTCGCACAGCGCCCGGGCTTCGCGCGCATTGGGCGTGATCGCCGTCGCGCGCTCGAACAGCTGCGCGCGCAAAGCCTGGCCAACGCTATCGTTGGCCAGGGTGCCGCCGCCGGCGGCGACCAGAACCGGGTCGATGATCAAAGGCACGTCGGGCAGCTGCTTGAGCCGATCGGCAATGATTGCGACGTGCTCGCGACTGGCAATCACCCCCAGCTTGATGGCTGCGAACGACATGTCGGCGAGGGCGGTATCCAGACAGCGGGCAAAAAAGTCCGTGGTCACCGGCTCGACGCCGTACACATTGGTCGTGTCCTGACAGGTGAGCAGGCTGATCACCGTGGCCGCATGTGCGCCCTGGGCAGCGACGGATTCGATGTCGGCCTGAATGCCGGCGCCGCCGCTCGGATCGTGCCCGGCAATCACCAGGATATTGGGTCGTCTCATGGCGCGGAGTCTAACATCTGCGATCCGGGCGCCGGTGTCTTATACACAGTGTTCAGGGGCCGGTTTTCGAGGGTTATCGAAATTTTTTTGTCCGTCGAACTACGAAATCGCGGGCTATGTATAAGTATCTGATTATAAATAACTGTTGCGGTATGGTTACAAAATCGCCGGTTTGGCGAAACCGTTGAGAACACGCCGCTTAAGCGCGGTTGTCGAAACAGTTTCCACAGAGTTATCCACAGCCGCTGTGTATTTCTGTGCTTTCGCGTTTTTGCTCAAGCGTTTAGCGAAAAAAGTTGAGAATCTGTCTGCTCGAGGAGGCGGGTTATGCACAGTGTCAACCCGGTTGTGGTTCGGGTAGCGGTTTGTTATGACGTACTGCGTCACGTTCGAATAATATCTAACGTTATGAATTTAAAAGATAAATTCGAAAAGTGCCAGAAAGGGTCGGGCTAGGCGCAACGGCTTTCGAGCCCGTGCGCTGCGGCCCCCCATTTTGTCCCCAGAGTTATCCACAGCCGTGGTCGCGCCACGGCACGCGTTCGACTGTGCTGGCAACCCCCTGATTGGCCGAAAGCTGAATAGATCGGTAGCCGGGAGCGCGCCGGTCATCCTGCGCAAAACAACGCGCGCCGGGCGCAAACTGGCGCATCGTGCTGGGCGTGACCAGACAGGCGCGCCCGGCGAAATCGAGGGCGGCGGCCTGGTGCGCATGCCCGCACAGCAGCGCGTGTACCTGGGGGTGGCGTTCTATCACGCCAGCGAGCCGGTCGCGATCGCGCAGACCGATGGCATCGATCCAGGCGGCGCCCACATCGGCCGGGGGGTGGTGCAGGCATAACAGTGTCGGCGCATCGCTTTCGGCGAGCCAGCCATCCAGGCGCGCGATCTGGGTTTCCCCGAGTTCGCCCGCATCGCTGCCGGCAAGATGGCCATCGAGGGCGATCAGCTGCCACTCGCCGACCTGCAGGCGTTCGTGCACCACGGCGTGTACAAGCGTTTGTGCCATGCGGTGCGGGTCGTCGTGGTTACCGGCCATCGCCAGTACCGGGCAGGGCAGGCCGGCCAGCGTGGCATCGAGTCGTTGATAGCCGGCCAGGCTTCCATCGTCGACCAGATCGCCGCCGAGCACGATTGCATCCGGGGCGGGGGTGCGTTCCAGTGCTGCCGCCAATACGCGCTGGAACGCCTGCTCGACCGGCCAGCCATGCAGCAGCTGGCCGGCATCGGCGCATAGATGCAGATCGGTGATATGAAGGATTTGATAGGTTGCGCGCATACGCCAGCTCGGTGGGCTCGGCGTTATGCTGCCACGACCGGCTGTGAACACGACAATGACGATGCCATGGAAAAGTCCACGATCGATACCGAACTCCTCGCTTATCTGCGCCATGTGAGTCTGCGCGAAACCGAGATCATGCAGGCCAATCGGCGGACCACTGCGCAGCAGGCCGACGCCAACCTGCAGATCAACCCGGAACAGGGCCAGCTGATCGCTTTATTGCTGCAACTCGCGGGCGCGCGCCGCGGGATCGAGATCGGCGTGTATGCCGGCTATTCAAGTCTGTGGATCGCCCAGAGCCTGCCGGCCGATGGACGTCTGCTGGCCTGCGACAAGGACCCCGATATCACCGAGCGCGCCCGTCGCGACTGGGCAGCAGCCGGGCTGGCGGATCGCATCGAACTCAAGCTCGGCGATGCGCTGGCCACGCTGGACGCCGAGATCGCGGCCGGCATGGCCGGCGCCTACGACTTCGTTTTCATCGATGCCGACAAGACCGGGTATATCGACTATTACGAGCGTGGTCTGGCGCTGGTGCAGGCCGGCGGGCTGATCATTGCCGATAACACGCTCTGGCATGGCCGCGTGATCGATGCCGACGATCACAGCAACGATACCCAGGCGATCCGCGCATTCAATCAGCATGTACACCGAGATGAGCGCGTGGATATGAGCCTGGTGCCCATTGGTGACGGGCTCACCGTGGCGCGCAAACGATGAACGCGCGTATTGGCGATAACAGCGCGGCCGAGCGCAACAAGCGCCCGATCTTCGATGCGCTGGTCGAACATCTGGCAGACGCACGCCATGTACTCGAGGTGGGCGCGGGCGATGCCACCCATGCCCGCCATGCCCTGGAGCGCCTGCGTGATTGCATATGGCAGACCAGCGAAGCGCCGGGACATTACCGGCGCTTGGTGGCAGCCCTGGCCGATCGGCCTGAACCGCGGCTGCCGCGACCGCTGAGCCTGGACGTACGCGGCCAATGGCCGGCCGGGCCGTTCGATGCGGTCTTCGGTGCCAATGTCGCCCACATCATGGACTGGGCCGCGGTCGAGGCTCTGTTTGCGGGCGCGGCGCGTGTATTGCGTCGCGATGGCCGACTGTGTCTTTACGGGCCGTTTCTGCGCCGCGGCGAGCAGCCCGAGCCGGGCAACGCCGCCTTCGACTCGGCCCTGCGTGATCGCGATCCGGCCATGGGCCTGCGCGAAATCGAAGCGCTGGATGGCCTGGGCGAACCGCTGGGGTTGATACGGGTCGCCGATATCGCCATGCCGCGCGACAACCGGCTTTTGATCTGGCAACAGCGGGGCCGCTAGGCCACAACTCGCGCGGGCGGCGTAAGGCGTAGCGCAGCGTGCAACCCGCACGCTACGCCCACCTGTGTTTGCCACGGGCAAAGCACACCGGCGCGATTACGACCGGTTGTGCAGAGATTTCCTAATTGACCTGATTGCGAATATCGCCCGCCAGGAAGGCCTCGATATTGTTGGCCACGCCGGCGAGCATGCGCTGGCGCGCGCCGCGGCTGCCCCAGGCGGTATGGGGGGTCACGATCAGATTGGGCACGCCCGGATCGAGCAGGGGATGGTCGGCCGGCGGTGGCTCCTGATCGAGTACGTCCAGCGCCGCGCCGGCGATGTCCCCGGCCTCGAGTGCGGCAATCAACGCCTGACTGTCGACGATCGCGCCGCGGGCGGTATTGATCAGAAAGGCGCTGCGCTTCATGCGCTTGAGCGCATCGGCATCGATGAGATGGCGCGTTTCGTCGGTCAGCGGGCAGTGCAGGCTGACCATGTCGGCGCGCTCAAGCAGTTCCTCGACGGCCACGCGCCCGGGGCGGATTTCGCGTGCGCCCGGGCGCTCTCCCACCAGCACGGTCATGCCGAAGGCTTCGGCAAGGCGGGCCACGGCCTGGCCGAGTTCACCGTGGCCGATCAGCCCCAGCGTCTGGCCCGCCAGCTCTTCGATCGGATAGTCGAGAAGGCAGAAGAATTCACCGGCTGCCCAGTCGCCGCGCTTGACGGCGGCGTCGTAGCTTGCCCAGCGGGTTGCATGGGCGAGCATCAACGCAAGCACGTGCTGGGAGACGGCTGGCGTGGCATAGCCGGTCACGTTGACCACCGGAATACCGCAGCGCGCGGCGGCCTGGGTATCGATATTATTGAAGCCGGTCGCGGCCACACAGATGAGTTTGAGATCGCTTGCCGCCTCAAGCGTTACGGCGTCGAGTACCACCTTGTTGGTGATCACGATATCCATGCCGGCAATACGTGCACCGACCTCATCACTGTTAGTGTTGTGATACCACTGCCAGTCGTCGATGACTGTGTTCAGTGGCTGCCAGTCGAGCCCATCACCCATCGAACCCGCGTCCAGAAAACAGCCGCGCATCGCAACTCCTTCATTCCGATATACAATGCGAAAGGGTAACCGAGGTGCGATACGCGTGTACGGCCGTAGCCAATTTTTCTCGGACAACGACGAATCGTTGTGAGTAAAATGCGGTTTTACATCTATCGTGTAAGATGCATATGTTCGCGCCAGAAGCGCGATTGATTTCCATCGGGTTCTCAACCAAAGGCTGAAGAATCACATGATCCGCAGGACAGAACAGCAAGACGAAACGTTGGGTAATCACCTGCCCACGACCTGCCCATCCGTGGAAGCGCTGGAATATGAACTCGCCTTTCTGGTGCGTCGTCTGGAAGCCGCTCGGCGGCGTTTCAATTTCGGTCTCGAACGGGCTCACTATCTGCTTTTGATCCTGCTCGAACGCAAGGATCGACAATCGGTGGGCGCGCTGGCCGAACAGGTCAATCTCGATGCCTCGACGGTCACCCGTCAGGTGGCTGCGATGAAGCAGGCGGGCCTGGTCGACAAGCTGGACAACCCGGATGACCGGCGCGGTGGCTTTGTCACCATTACCGAAGCCGGACGGGATGCGGCCGCGCGCGTACGCGACCGGCGTCTGGAACGGGTAGAGAAAGGCTTTCACGACTGGACCGAGGCCGAGCGCAAGGAGTTTGCGCACCTGACGGCCCGATTCAACGATGCCATGCGCGACGAGCTCAACGAGGCATAGCTTAGAAGGCGGTGTTGTGACCGCCTACGCGAGGCATGCCGGGCCGGGCTAACCGGCCTGGACGGCGCGGCTTTCGGCTGTGGGCAGGCCCAGATCCTGCCATAGATCCGTTGTCGGCTGTGCCTTGTTGAGGCTGTAGAAGTGCAACCCCGGCGCGCCGCCGGCGAGTAATTGTTCGCACATGCGTGCAACCACTTCGCGCCCGAAGGCCTGGACCGAGGCCAGATCGTCGCCATAGCCTTCCATCTTCTGGCGAATCCAACGCGGGATATCGGCACCGCACATCGCCGAAAAGCGCGAAACCTGACCGAAATCGGTGATCGGCATGATGCCGGGCACGATCGGGATATCCACGCCCTGGGCGCTTACTTCCTCGACGAAATTGAAGTAGGCATCGGCATTGTAGAAATACTGCGTCATCGCCGAATCCGCACCGGCGCGCACCTTGCGCACGAAGTTCTCGACGTCGGCCGCCGGCGAGGGCGCTTGCGGATGGTATTCCGGATAGCAGCCCACCTCGATATGAAAATCATCGCCGTGGCGCTGCTTGATATGGGCGACCAGTTCGTTGGCGTAGCTGAACACCCCCGGCTGATCCATGCCGTCGGGTAGATCGCCACGCAGCGCGACGATACGCTCGACACCGGCTGCCTTGTAGCTGTCCAGCAGTTCGTTGATCGAGGTATGCGTACCCTCGATACAGGACAAATGCGGCGCGGCCGGGATGCCGGTGGCCTGCATCGTACGTGTAACTGTTTCCAGCGTGCCGGATCGGGTCGTGCCACCCGCACCGAAGGTGACTGAAAAGAAATCCGGGGCCAGGGTGGCCAGTCGCGCACGTGCCTTGTCCAGCCGGGCGGCGCCTTTCGGGCCCTTGGGCGGGAAGAATTCGATGCTGAAGGAGTTCTGCGATACGTGCGTCATGCCGATACGTCCACTGTCGATGCGCGCTGCGTCAGCCGCGGCCTAAAAGGCGGGAACATGAAAAGACCCGGCCCGCGTGCAAAACGGGCCGGGTCTGTCGTTGGCCCGGGTCTGGCGGCTCGCGGGCGTTTTAGTAGCGGTAGTGATCCGGCTTGTACGGGCCGTCGACCGGTACGCCGAGATAGTCCGCCTGTTCCTTGGTGAGCTTGGTGAGCTTGGCGTTCACGCGGGCCAGATGCAGGCTCGCCACTTTTTCGTCCAGGTGCTTGGGCAGCACATAGACCTTGTTCTCGTAGCGATCGCGATGGTTCCAGAGCTCGATCTGGGCCAGCACCTGGTTGGTGAAGGAGTTCGACATCACGTAGCTCGGGTGGCCGGTGGCACAGCCGAGGTTCACCAGCCGGCCTTCGGCCAGCAGGATGATCTTCTTGCCGTCGGGGAAGGTGATGTGATCGACCTGCGGCTTGATCTCTTCCCACTCGTACTGTTCGAGCGCGGCCACGTCGATCTCGTTGTCGAAGTGACCGATGTTGCACACGATCGCTTCGTTTTTCATGCGCTTCAGGTGATCGTGGTTGATCACGTGATAGTTGCCGGTGGCGGTCACGAAGATATCGGCCTGTTCGACCACGCCCGGATCTTCCAGATCCACCACGCGCAGGCCTTCCATGGCAGCCTGCAGGGCGTTGATCGGGTCGATCTCGGTGACACAGACGGTCGCACCCAGACCACGCAGCGACTGCACGCTGCCCTTGCCGACATCGCCGTAGCCGCAGACGATGGCGACCTTGCCGGCCACCATCACGTCGGTGGCGCGCTTGATGCCGTCGACCAGCGATTCACGACAGCCGTAGAGGTTGTCGAACTTGGACTTGGTGACCGAGTCGTTGACGTTGATCGCCGGGAAGGTCAGGCCGCCTTCCTTGGCCAGGTGATACAGACGATGCACGCCGGTGGTGGTCTCTTCGGAAACGCCGGTGATCGCGTCGCCGAGCTTGGTATAGAAATCGGGCTGTTCGGCAAGGCGCTTCTTCATCACCTTGAACAGCGCTTTTTCCTCGTTGGAGCCCGGGTTGTCCAGCAGCGACGGATCCTGGGTCGCTTTCACGCCGAAGGTGGCCAGCGTTGTCGCATCGCCGCCGTCGTCGAGGATCAGGTTCGGCAGGCCGCCGTCATGCCAATCCATGATCGCGTGGCAGTATTCCCAGTACTCTTCGGCCGATTCGCCCTTGTAGGCATACACCGGTACGCCGGATTCGGCGATCGCGGCCGCGGCGTGATCCTGGGTCGAGAACACGTTGCAGGAGGCCCAGCGCACTTCCGCGCCGAGGGCGACCAGTGTTTCGATCAGCACGGCCGTCTGAATGGTCATATGCAGCGAGCCGGCGATACGCGCGCCCTTGAGCGGCTGTGACTCGCCGAATTCCTCGCGCAGGGCGACCAGCCCCGGCATTTCGGTTTCGGCGATTTCGATCTCGCGCCGGCCCCAGGGGGCGAGCGAGATATCGGCGACGATATAGTCCTGATCGATCTTTTCGGCAGGCGTACTCATGATTGAATCCTTGCGTCGTGAAACGGGGTGACGAGCGACGCCGTTCTGGCAGATATGCCGCCCGTTCGTGTTCGTCGGTTTTAGGCGGCCTGCAGCCCGGCATCCTTTGCCAGCGCCTCGGCCTTGTCGGTGCGCTCCCAGGGCAGGTCCACGTCTTCGCGGCCGAAGTGGCCATAGGCTGCGGTCGGCGCATAGATCGGGCGCTGCAGATCCAGCATGGTCAGAATGCCGTAGGGGCGAAGATCGAAATGTTCGCGAATCAGCCGGGTGAGCTTTTCGTCCTCGACCTTGCCGGTACCGAAGGTCTCGACCCAGATCGAGGTTGGCTCGGCCACGCCGATCGCGTATGACAGCGCGACTTCGCATTTCGACGCCAGGCCGGCCTTGACCACATTCTTGGCCACATAGCGGGCCGCGTACGCGGCCGACCGATCGACCTTGGACGGGTCCTTGCCCGAAAAGGCGCCGCCGCCGTGGCGGGCCATGCCACCATAGGTGTCTACGATGATCTTGCGCCCGGTCAGCCCGGCGTCGCCGAGCGGGCCGCCGACTTCGAACTTGCCGGTCGGGTTGATATGGATCGTGGGGTTGTCGGTCAGCCACTCACCGATCACCGGCTTGATGATCTCTTCGTGCACGGCAGCCTTGAGATCGTCCTGCGAGATGCCTGGATCGTGCTGGGTCGACAGCACCACCGCATTGATCGCGATCGGCTTGCCGTTCTCGTATTCGAAGGTTACCTGGGACTTGGCGTCCGGACGCAGCCAGTCCAGCTTGCCGGATTTCATCAGCTCGGACTGACGCCGGGCCAGACGATGCGCATAAGTGATCGGGGCCGGCATGAGCACGTCGGTTTCGTCGCAGGCATAGCCGAACATCAGGCCCTGATCGCCCGCGCCCTGTTGTTTCGGGTCGCCGCGGTCCACGCCCTGATTGATGTCGGCCGACTGTTCGCCGAGCACGTTCATCACGGCACAGGTATCCGCATCGAAGCCCATGTCGGAGCTGGTGTAGCCGATGCTGCGTACGGTATCGCGCACGATCTTTTCGACCGGCACGTTCACGTTCTTCTTTTCGTCGGTCTTGATTTCGCCGAAGACCATGACGAGGCCGGTCTTGGTCGCGGTCTCGCAGGCCACCTTGGCGGTGGGATCCTGGGCGAGATAAGCGTCCAGAATCGCATCCGACACCTGATCGGCCAGCTTGTCGGGATGGCCGCCCGTGACGGATTCGGAAGTGAACAGGTATCGGCTCATAAGACGTTATCTCTCTATCCGGATGAACGGATAGAAGTATACGTAAGAGCCTTTTGAGTTTCCATCGTGATGATGCGCTGCGCACGGTTTTCGTGGCGCTTATTCGCCTGGCGAACGGGATGGCGATGGCGCACGTCTACGGCCCCAGTTGCCCACCCGGCGCGGGGTGTGGGCCGACATCGCAGCGGGTTCGATAGCGCAGGCGGCTTGTTTCGCATCGTTTTTCGTTTCGATTGCGATCTTTCCCGGCACTGTGTAACGTGACATCAAACAATGTCACAGTATAAAAAGGCAGATAGCCGAGGCCGTTATGTTTCGTTCCAATAGAGTTACCCGCAACGCCAACGCCGTCATCACCGGGGCCGGCAGCGGTATCGGTCGTGCGTTCGCGCTCGAGCTGGCCGCGCGCGGCGGCGCGATCGTGTGTTCCGATATCGACGAAGCCCAGGCGCAGGCCACCGTCGAGCGTATCGTAGCGGCGGGCGGTAAAGCGCTGGCCGTATGCTGCGACGTGACCCAGCTCGCGGATGTCCAGGCGCTGGCGCAAACCAGCGAAGACTGGTTCGGCGGCCCGGCCGATCTGGTGATCAACAACGCCGGTGTCGGCGCCGGCGGGCATCGCATCGGCGATATGACCCTGGCCGATTGGCGCTGGGTGCTCGACATCAATATGTGGGGCGTCATTCACGGCTGCCACGTATTCGCGCCGCGGCTGCGCGCCGCCGGGCGCGGCGGGCTGATCAACGTTGCATCCACGGCCAGTTTTGCCGCGGCGCCGCGTATGGGCGCCTATAACGCCAGCAAGGCAGCGGTGCTGGCAGTCACCGAAACACTCGCGGCCGAACTGGCCGACACCTCGGTTCATGTGTGTGCGCTGTGCCCGACGTTCGTACAGACCAACATCATGAAGGCCGGGCGTATCAGCCCAGCCTCTTCGAAATTCGCCGACAACCTCATGCGCTGGGCCGGGGTCTCGCCGGAGAGTGTCGTCAAGAGCGCGCTCGCCGGGCTGGATCGCCGTCAGCTCTATGTATTGCCGCAGTTCGACGCCCGGCTGGTATGGCGGCTCAAGCGGCTGTTGCCGTCGAGCTATACCAAGGGCGCCGGTTTTATCGATCGGTTCGCGGCCAACGACATGCCCGAAACGAATCACGCCACGGATAGCGAATCCACGCGTTCGCGTACAGGAGCAATGTAATGGATATTGATCTCGTAAAGATGCTGGCCAAGGTCAAGGCCAGCCAATGGGCGCTGGCCGATATCGACTGGGAGGCGCCCGGCGCGGAACTCATTACCGATGAACAATGGCCCAAGCTCAAGGCCTTCATGTCCGATCTGATGTGGATCGAGCACGTGGGTGCGCGCGGCTTTGCCGCCATGGCGCGCAAGGCCGAAGACCCGGTGCTCAAGGAAATGTATACCTACTTTCATGCCGAGGAGCAGCGCCACGCCAATGCCGAAATGGCGCTGATGCGCCGCTGGGGCATGCTCGAAGAAGACGAAATCCCGCTGCCGAATATCAATCTACGCCTGGTGATCGACTGGCTCGATACCCAGTCCGACCGGATGCCGCTGGAAGTACTTGGCTCGGTCATTCCCATGCTGGAAGTCGCCCTCGACGGCGCGCTGTGTACCTTTTTGCTCGAACAGGTTGACGATCCGGTTTGTCACGATGCCTTCAAGCGCATTAACGACGATGAATCCCGTCACCTCGGCGTGGGCTTTCATGTGCTCGAGATGCAGGGTCACGGCAAGGCCTATCGCCTGGGCCTCAATTTCCTGGGCACCGTGCTCAATCCGCGCCTGATCGTCGGTATCGCCACCTATCTGCCGCTGCTGTCACGTATGCGCGACAACGTGGCGGCCATGGGCCTGCCGGAAGAAAAGCTCTACAAGGCCATGAAGAAATATGAGCGCATCGGCGGGCGTACCGAAGACGGACGGCGTAACCCCTGGTTTCAGCTGATCAGCCGTCATGGCCGGCTGGTGGTCGATCGCGGCAACAAGCTCTATCACGTGCCGGTCGATGCCATGGTGCGGCTCACCGATTTCTACCCGCGTGCGTTGCTGCGGCCGGTGCCGAGCTGGGTCAAGGAACTCACCTACAAGACCGCGGCATGAGTGCGGTCAACGGTCACGCGGCGCCGGGACAGGCCAAGGCCGCGCGCAAGACACCCGCGAAACGTAAAACGCCCGTGCTGGATGTCGCGATTATCGGCGCCGGTTTTTCCGGCCTGGGTACCGCGATCCGCCTGCGCGAGCAGGGCATTACCGATATCGCTATCCTCGAGCGCGGCGACGAGGTCGGCGGCACCTGGCGGGACAACACCTATCCGGGCGCGGCCTGCGATATTCCGTCCAACCTGTATTCGTTCTCCTTCGCCCAGAATCCGAACTGGTCGCGCGGCTATTCGGGTAGCGCGGAAATACTCGACTATATCCACCACCTGGTCGACCGCTTCGAGCTGCGTGCCTTGATGCGCTTCAAGCACAGGGTGACCGGCTTGAAGTTCGACCAGGCCCGCGGCATCTGGACGATCCAGATCGCCGGCAAGAAGAACGTCTACGCCCGATGTGTGGTGTCGGCCCAGGGCCCGCTGGCCAATCCGGCGCTACCCGATATCCCCGGTATGGACACCTTCGGCGGCAAGACGATTCACAGCGCACGCTGGGACCATGACTACGACTTCGCCGGCAAGCGCGTCGCCGTCATCGGCACCGGCGCCAGTGCGATCCAGATCGTACCGGCGCTGGCCGAGCAGGTGGATTTCCTCAAGGTCTTCCAGCGCACGCCGGCCTGGATTCTGCCGCGGCCGGATTATGCCGCGCCCGACTGGAACAAGACACTCTTCGAAAAGCTGCCCGTCAGCCAGACCGTGTTTCGCAACGCGCTGTTCTATGCGCACGAAGCAATGGCCACCGGCGTGATCTGGAATACGCCGGTCACACGTGTGCTCGAAGGCGTGGCCAAGGCGTTTCTGCGTCATCAGGTGCCGGATGCCTGGGTGCGCCGCCAGCTCACGCCGCAATATCGGATTGGCTGCAAGCGTCTGCTCGTTTCCAACGACTACTACCCGGCGCTCATGCGCGACAACGTCAAGCTCTATACCTGGCCGATCGACAAGATCTGCGAGAAGGGCATTCGCACCGCCGAAGGCATCGAACACCAGGTGGATTGCATCGTCTTTGCCACCGGCTTTGCCGTGCCCAAGGCGGCCGCGCCGTTCCCGATTACCGGCGTGGACGGCCGCCGGCTCGACGACGAATGGGCGCGTGGTGCCATGGCCTATAAGAGTGTGAACGTCGCCGGCTACCCGAACCTGTTCATGACGCTCGGCCCCAACTCCGGGCCCGGCCACAATTCGGCGCTGGCTTATATGGAGCCGCAGATCGACTACATCGTGCAGGGCATCCAGACGATCCTGGAATACGACCTGCGCGCCCTCGATGTACGCGAAGACGCCCAGGCCCAACACAACGCCGAACTGCAGAAACGTCTGGCCAAGACCAACTGGAACTCCGGGTGCTCGAGCTGGTATCTCACCGAAGACGGCTTCAACGCCACCATGTATCCCGGCTTCGCCACCCAGTACAAAAAACAGATGGCCCGTTTCGTGAACGAGGATTACCGGGCGATTCGCTATGAGCCGGCGTTTTCACGAACCGTTGATGCGTGATTGCTCGAAGGTCGTGTCCATGTCGACACATGCACGCTTTTAAACGCAAAAACTCATCGATCGTGGAAATACGCAGGGCCGACGAAATATAACGCCCCGCTGCACAATCGAAACGGAGGTCGCGTGTCTTCGTGTTCACTTGCGGACTCCGGCCCGCCTGAGTGCCGCCCACTGCATGGCGGATATCAAACCTGAGCCGTTATAGTCCAAAAAAAGGGGCGTTTCGATTTGGGCGAGGAGTTGCGCCGTGGCGAATAAGGGCAGCAAAGATCGTTCGGGCGCAGACTGGGGCCGTCTGGGATCGGAACTGGTTTTTCGTTGGGATGCCGGCTTCGGCCTGTGCTTCGAGCCGGCTGTCGAGCGCGAATTCGAGCGCGCCACCGCGTCGTCGCGCAGAAGAACGATTTTTCGTATTGGCTTGCTGCAGTTGGTTTTCATGGAACTGGCCGTGGTGGGCTTCTACTTTCTACTGCCCACCGAGACGACGCTAATCGCGCTTTATTTCGGTGTGCTCAACCTCTACGCCGTCGTGTTGCATCTGATCCTGCGGGCACGGCCGCGCGCTTTCATACGCGAAGCCTCGATCATGCTCAGCGTGCCACTGTGGGTGTTCATGGCGCAGCTGCTGGCCCTGGCGGCGCACGACCCGGCAGATTTCTGGGCGATCCAGGTGCCTATTGCGCTCCAGCCGTTTCTGTTGGCGACCGCGATACAGTCACGGTTTTCCTTTTGTCTGTGCGGCTGTGGTTTGATCTTTCTCTGTGTTGTCGTCAGCACGGCGTTGTTCAGCCCACTGAGCTGGGCGGAGCAGTTCTGGATCTGGTTGATTCAGTGCGTGACGATTGCCTATTCCCTGTTTGCGGCCTGGAAACTGGAGGCCCGCGAAAGGGGCTATTTTCTGGCGATTCGACGGGAGAAGGTCCGGGCTCAGGAACTGGACGTTGCCAATGCCCGACTCGCGGAACTGTCGCTGACCGACGGTCTGACCGGGATCGCCAATCGACGTGGCGTCGAGCGCTTTTTCGAAGGCACAGGCGCGACACAAGGCGTTGGCCTCATCATGATCGATGTCGATTACTTCAAGCACTATAACGACCACTACGGCCATTTGGCCGGGGACCACTGTCTGCGTGAGATCGCCCATATGCTGGCGGCGCATGTGCGGCAAGGCGTGGATATGGTCGCTCGCTGGGGCGGCGAAGAATTCGTCATGATCCTGAGCACCGACGAGCCGGATCGGTGTATCGATACCGCGCGTCGCCTTTGTCAGGCCGCCCGTAATCTCGCTATCCCGCACCCCTGTTCGCGCATCGCGCCGGTGGTGACGATCTCGGCCGGCGTCGTTCATAGCCCGGCCGGCGAGAACGTACCGCTGCCGCTGCTTTTTCGGCGCGCAGATGAAGCGCTGTATGCCGCCAAGGGCGCAGGGCGCAATCGCGCGCTCGCGGGTGGGGAGGCGCGAGTCGGCCCCCAAAAGATGAGCGCGGTTCGACGTCATTCTCAGGTCGGCAACTAAGCGTGAGCGCCTGCCGCACAGCCACTGTCTGCGCCCACGTCAATCAGGGCTTGGCGATCGCCCGCCAGAGCATGTCGAACAGTACGTTCACCTGATCGGTCAGCGGCGGTTCCTGCTGACGCAGGCTCTGCATCTGGATCAGGCGGGCGAGCACGCCGTAGAAGTAGTCGAGCAGGATGGCTTCGCTGACCTGGTCGTTGAGAATGCCGCGTTCGCGGCCTTCGGCGAGCACTTCCAGAAACATGTTGGTGAGCTGGCGTTGCTGGTCGGTGACGTCGTAACGCATCGCACCCGGGTACACCGAGCCCAGGATCATGCGCGCGACCTTCGGGTTCTGTTCAAAGAAGTCGAGCACCACCCAGAACACCTTGCGCAGTCGATCCTTGTAGGTCTCGATGCCGGCGAGGTGGTCGGTCATACGCGCGGCCAGCGCGTTCGCCCATTTCAGCACGCAGGCATCGAGCAGCGCCTGCTTGTCGCCATAGTGGCGATAGATCGTCTGCAGCGACGCGCGCGCTGTGCGCGCGATTTCGTCCAGGCGCACCTCGTGAAACGCGCGTTCGGCGAACAGATCCAGCGCAGCCTCCTCTATTCGTGCCCGGGCGGCCGTACCGGGTGCTCGACCATGACTATTCGAACGGGGCAATGAATCGCGCATCAATCGAGGCCTGGGAAGGTGAACACGAAATTACACATATAAAAATAATCAGCGAGGATTGACTTTAATTGTTGACATCGTGAAATGTAAACGACTAAGAATAGGCGGACGCAGGCCGAATCGGCCCGACGTAGAAAGTGTAATTAAGTTTACGGAACTTGTGTAACGAGTATAGAGCCATGGCAGAAAACCAAGCCCCCAGCGATGCCGCGCAAGGCCGCAAATCCTCCGGCCGGGCTGCAGCAGGCCTGCGTGGTCCAAACGGTCGGATCGCCATCGTGGCGGGCGTGCGCACGCCCTTTGCACGTATCGCAACCGCGTTTCGCGACCTGGACGCGGTGGATCTGGGCGCAATGGCGGCCGCCGAGGTGTTGGCCCGCGCCGGGCTGGCGGCCGACGAGATCGAACAGGCCATTTTCGGCATGACGGTGATGAAGCCCGAAGCGCCGTTCATCGCCCGCGAGATTGTGCTGGCCTCGGGCATGAACCCGCGAACCGATGCCTATTCGATCACCCGCGCCTGTGCGACCAGTTTTCAGACCGCGGCCAGCGGCGCCGACGCGATCGCGCTCGGCCAAGCCAACGTGGTGATGACCGGCGGTACCGATTCCACCTCCGATATTTCGGTGCCGCTGTCCAAGCGGCTGGCCGATGCATTGCGTGATGCATCCCAGGCCAAGACCAACGGCGACCGTCTGAAGATACTCGCGCGCCTGCGCCCGAAGGATCTGATCCCGCGCAAGCCATCGATTACCGAGTATTCGACCGGCAAGACCATGGGCGAGTCGGCCGAACAGATGGCCAAGACCTGGGGCGTAACCCGGGCCGAGCAGGACGATCTGGCCCATGCCTCGCATGCCAATGCCGCGGCGGCACTGGCCGACGGGCGCCTGGACGCACAGCGCATGACCGCGTTCGTGAGCGCGAACGGCAAGACCGTGCCGGTCAGCGACGACAACCTGGTACGAAAGAACAGCGAGCGCTCGGGTTACGACCGGCTCAAGCCGATATTCGACCGGACCAACGGCAGTGTGACCGCGGCCAACTCGAGTCCGCTGACCGATGGCGCAGCGGCGATGATTCTCATGAGCGAAGAGCGGGCCAAGGCACTGGGCTACGAGCCACTGGCCTATATCCGCAGCTATGCATTTGCCGCGAAAACGCCCGAGCGCGATCTGTTGATGGGGCCGGTACTGGCCGCACCCCTGGCGCTTGAACGCGCCGGGCTGTCGCTATCCGACCTTACGCTGATCGACATGCACGAAGCGTTCGCGGCCCAGGTCGAGGCCAATATTCGCGGCATGGAATCCAGCACCTATCTCAAGGACATGATCGGGCGGGGGCCGCTGGGCACGATCGATCGCGACATTCTCAATGTCAACGGCGGCTCCATTGCCTTTGGGCACCCGTTTGGCGCCACCGGTGCACGCATCCTGATTCAGACTGCCCACGAGCTCAAACGCCGCGGCGGCGGTCTGGCGATGACCACCGCCTGTGCGGCCGGCGGCATTGGCGCGGCCATGATTCTGGAACGCGACTGAACCACGCCGGTTCGCCCCGACACGATTCGATGACGAGTACAGCCCTTATGAGCGACAGCGACACCACGGCCCGGCCGAGCGACGAACTCTTTACGATCGAAAAACGCGATGATGGCATCGCGATCCTGCGTTTTGGCGTGCCTGGCGCACGCCAGAACACGATCAAGGCCGAATTTGCCGATGCCTTCGATCGCGTGCTGGAAACCCTGGAACACGACACGGAAGTCATCGGCATCGTGCTGATCTCCGACAAGCCGGGTTCGTTTCTGGCCGGTGCCGATATCGGCCTGTTCGACGCGGTGACCAGCGCAGCCGAAGTACAGGCCCTGTCGAAACGCGGTCAGGCCGGCTTTACCCGGCTGTCGAAACTGCATGTGCCGGTGGTCGCTGCGATCGACGGCAGTTGTCTGGGCGGCGGTCTGGAAATGGCGCTGGCCTGCGACGTGCGTATTGCCGCCGACACGCCCGCTACCACGCTGGGTCTGCCCGAAGTCATGCTCGGGCTGTTGCCCGGGGCGGGCGGCACCCAGCGCCTGCCGCGGCTGGTGGGTATTGCTACCGCCCTCGATCTGATGCTAACCGGGCGCAAGCTGCGCCCCGCCCAGGCGAAGAAGATCGGCCTGGTCGATCGCGTGGTTGCCCCAGAAGCGCTGCTGCTGGAAGCCGTGCGCCAGGCCCGCGTGGCGGGCAAGCGCTCGTCGACCGCCTCGCCAGCGCTGATCGAGCGCGCACGCGGGCGCGTACGGGCCGGAGTGGCGGGATTGGCCAACGCGGCGCTGGAAGACAATCCGGCCGGGCGGCGGGTGCTGTTCGATCAGGCGCGCAAGACGCTGCGGGCGAAAATCCATGGCCATTATCCGGCGCCCGAACGCATTATCGATGTCGTCGCCACCGGCTATCGGCGGGGTATCAAGGCCGGCTATGCGGCCGAGGCCGAGGCCTTCGGCGAGCTGGCGATGGGGCCGGTATCGAAGGCGCTGCGTCATATCTATCACGCCACCGAATCGCTCAAGAAAGCCACCTTCGTGGCCCGCAACGTCAAGGCGCGCGAAGTGCATCATGTCGGCGTGCTCGGTGCGGGGCTGATGGGGGCAGGCATCGCGACGGTCACCGTCGACAAGGCGGGTCTGCCGGTGCGTATCAAGGATGTCAGCGACGAAGGGCTGGCCCGCGGCATGGCCCATGTGCGCGCCTTCTACGACAAGCGGGTGGCGAAAAAGGCGATGACGCGCGCCGCGGCCGATCGGTGTCTGCATCAGGTCACGGCGACCACCGACTACAGCGGCCTGGGTGCGGCGGATATCGTCATCGAGGCGGTGTTCGAGGATCTCGAGCTCAAGCAACGGATGCTCGCCGATGTGGAGGCCGCGGCGGATGCGCGCGCCAACACTGACTGCATCTTTGCGACCAATACGTCGTCGTTGCCCATTGCCGAGATCGCCGCCCATGCCAAACGGCCCGAGAACGTGATCGGGCTGCATTACTTCTCGCCGGTCGAGAAGATGCCGTTGCTCGAGATTATCGCCACCGACAAGACCGCGAAAAAGACCATCGCCACCGCCGTTGCCTTCGGCAAGGCTCAGGGCAAGACCGTGATCGTGGTTCGCGACGGCCCCGGTTTCTATACCACGCGCACGCTTTCGCCTTATCTCAACGAAGCCGCCCGGTTGCTGTCCGAGGGCGCGAGTGTGCGGGCGATCGACGAGGCGCTGGTGGACTACGGTTTTCCCGTCGGTCCGCTCACGCTACTCGACGAAGTGGGCGTGGATGTCGGCGTCAAGGTCGGCCCGATTCTGGAAGCCGCCTTCGGCGAGCGTATGGCCGCGCCTGAGGCCTCGGCGAAGATGATCGAGGCTGGCTATCTCGGGCGCAAGTCCGGCAAGGGGTTCTACGACTACACCGCGAACAGGAAAAAAGGCGCCAAGCGGCCGGTCAATGCCGAACTGGCCACGCTGCTCGCTGACGAGCCTCAGGGCGGGCAGGCACCGAGCGCGGCCGAAATCGTCGAACGCTGCACGCTGTTGTTCGTCAACGAGGCGGCGCACTGCCTGTCCGAACGCATCATCGACGACCCCATGCAGGGCGATATCGGCGCGGTTTTCGGGCTGGGCTTCCTGCCATTTACAGGCGGACCGTTTCGCTATGTCGACACGCAGGGTGTGAGTAATGTCGTCGATCGCCTGCAGGCGCTTGCCGAGCGCCACGGCCCGCGTTTCCAGCCGGCGCCGATTCTCGTGACCATGGCCAAGGCGAGCGCCGACTCGCATCGGCGCTTCTACAGCGTATGAGGCAGGCCGGTGATGACCGTAGTATGGCTTCGTTCGTCAAAGACTTCTATCCGCAGATTTCGCAGATGACGCAGATTGAAGACAAAGACGAAAAGTTGGTTGTCAGACAGAGAGGAATTCATAGAGGTGATGCGCGTTTTTGTAGCCGCGCCCTTCGATCTGACGACCGCTCGACAACCGACTGACCGACTGATTTTCAAATCCTTTCAATCAGCGAAATCTGTGGATAAATGACTTGAAGAACGAAGCCGGATTAAGTGTTCGAGGTCATGGAATGGCCGCTGGCGCAGTTTGAAAGATCAGGAATGCCTTTGATCAGTGCGGGTCTGCGACTGATCGGGTGATTTATTGGCGTGCTCGGCGTAACCCGCGCCCAAACGCCCCAACGAGAAGCCCACAGCGGCTCGGGAGTGCCACCCATGTTCGAAAAACTGATGAAGTGGATGCAGGCGAATAATGTTTTGCCGCGTATCTCCGATACCGAACGCCAGGCTCTGGAGGCCGGCGATGTATGGATCGACGGCGAGTTCTTTTCGGGGCATCCGGATTTCAAACGCATGCTGGATTCGCGCTATGGCCACTTGAGCGCCGAGGAACAGGCGTTCATGGATGGGCCGGTCAACGAGCTGCTTTCGCGGGCCGACTGCAACGCGATCGCGCTGAGCCGGCGTGTGCCCGACGACATCCTCGAATTCATGGCGGCCGAAGGCTTTTTCGGGCTGATCATTCCCAAGGCCTATGGCGGCAAGCAATTCTCGACGTTGGCGCGCTCGGCGATCATGGCCAAGGTCACGCCGCATTCGGGCATATTGTCGGCGTATGTGGTCATCCCCAATACGCTGGGCGCGGCCGAGTTGCTGGTGGAATACGGCACCGACGAGCAGAAGGAACACTATCTGCCGCGGCTGGCGCGCGGCGAATACCTGCCGTGCTTCGGCCTGACCGAACCGACCGCCGGTTCCGATGCGGCCTCGATCACCGCCGATGCCGAAGCGTTTCGTGATGACGCCGGCGATGTATCGCTGCGCCTGAATTTCGCCAAGCGTTATATCACCCTGGGGCCGGTCGCCAACCTGATCTCGCTGGCCTGCCGGCTACGCGACCCCGACAATCTGCTGGGCAAGGGCGAAGCCCCGGGTATTACCGTGGTGCTTATCCATGCGGGTACGCCAGGACTCAAGCAGGGCGATCGCCACGAGCCGATCGGCGAAGCGTTTCCCAATGGGCCGCTCATCGGCGAGAACGTGGTGGTGAGCGCCGACAACATTCTCGGTGGCCGTGCGCAGGCTGGCGGGGGCTGGCGCATGCTCATGGAAAGTCTCGCCGGCGGGCGTATGGTGTCCTTGCCCGCCACCGCTGTGGGTGGCATGCGCACGGTGGCCGCGGCTACCGGCGCCTATTCGATGGTACGCCAGCAGTTCGGCCTGGCGATCGGGCGTATGGAAGGGGTGGCCACGCCGATCGGGCGCTTGAACGCGCTGGCCTATCTGGGCGAGGCCGCGCGTGTACTGGGCTGTACGGCGGTGGACGACGGTATCGACCCGCCGGTGGTTTCAGGCGTGATGAAAGCCTATACCACCGAACTCGCGCGTGAATGTGCCACCGATGCCATGGATGTGTTTTCCGGCGCGGGTGTGATGCAGGGGCCGAACAACATCATCGGCCGCGGTTATTGCAGTGCGCCGGTGGCCATTACCGTGGAGGGCGCCAACATCATGACGCGCACGCTCATGGTATTCGGCCAGGGCGCGATTCGTTGTCACCCGCATGCGCTCAACGTGGTGCATGCCGTGGAAAACGACGATTCAGCCGCGTTTTCGAAAGGCATGCGCGGCTGGATCGGCCACTTTTTCGCGAATATGGGACGTACCCTCGGCCACGGGCTCACGCGCGGTGCGTTCGTGCGGGTGCCGGATGTCGACAAGCACACACGCCGCTACTACAAGAAACTCGGCTGGGCTGCCTCGCGCTTTGCGCTGTTGACCGATCTGGCGCTGTTCTTCGTCGGTGGCAAACTCAAGATGCGGGGCAATCTCACCGGCCGCTATGCCGACGCGCTGGCCTGGATGTTGATGGGTTTTGCCACACTCAAGCGTTTCGAGGCCGAAGGCCGCCAGCCGGCCGATCGTATTCTGGTGGACTATGCCATGCGTCTGAGTCTGGCGCGTGTACAGGCGGCCTTCGAAGGTATTTACGAAAATTTCGACGGCCCGCTCGGCAAAATGCTGCGTTGGGTCGCGCTGCCCATGCTGCGGGTGAACCGGTTGGCACGTCTGCCCGACGACCGGCTGGCGGTGGCCTGTGCCGGTGTTTCGCAACGTATGGATGAACAAAGCCAGCGTCTGAATGCCGACATCTTCATGCCGCAGAATACCGAATCCGGGGTGGGACGCTTGTTCGAGGCATTTCGGCGTGTGAGCGCGGCATCGCCATTGGTGGAGCGGATCAAGGCCGCGCAGAAGCAGGGGCGGTTGCCCGACGGCGATCCCGATGCGCTCGCGGCGGCGGCTCGTGATGCGGGCATTCTCGATACCGACGAAGCCGACCAGGTGGCGGCCGCTCGTACGGCGCGCCTGGCCGCGATCGATGTCGACGTGTTCAGTGAAGCCGAATTCTTTGCCCGGGCGGTCGATACGGCCGAGGCCGCGCGGCGCGAGGCGGCATAGGGCGAGCGCTTTATGGGGCCGGCAATGCACGCCAATAAACGCAAATGCAAGACAGCGTTTGATGATGCAAAAAGGTGAGCGGGCGGCCCGAACAGCACAGCGACAGCCTTCGATCGACCTGCGTTTTGCCTTATTCGCGTGTATTCGCGTTCATTTGCGGACACGTTGCTTGCGCGAGCAAAGCCAAGCGTTGCAGACATAATCCACTGTGTTCTTACGTTCGATGGGTAGCTGAACGTATTCGACCAATCAGGATAGACCATGACCAATCCGCTTTTGGACGGTGTGCGCATACTCGATTTGACCCGTTTGTTGCCCGGCCCGCATGCCACCCAATTGCTGGCCCAGCTGGGTGCCGAGATCATCAAGATCGAGGACCCGCAGGGCGGCGACTATGCGCGCACGCTCTCGCCGGCACTGTTCGAACAGGTCAATCGAGGCAAGGCGTCGGTGACCCTGGATTTGCGAAGCGCCGACGACGTGGCGGCGTTCAAGCGCCTGGTAGCCGACGCGGACGTGGTGATCGAATCCTTTCGCCCCGGTGTGATGGAACGGCTCGGCTGCGGCTACGACACGCTCAAGGCCATCAACCCGAAGCTGGTTTATGCCGCGCTGACCGGCTATGGCCAGAGCGGGCCGCTGGCCGCGGCCGCCGGGCACGATCTCAATTATCTGTCGTTATCCGGTGTGCTCGATCAGACAGGCCAGGCCGATGGGCCGCCGGCCATGTCCAACGTTCAGATCGCGGATCTGGCCGGGGGCGCGTTGACCTGTGCGGTGGGCGTGTTGTCGGCGATTATCGGTGCCCGTGCCAGCGGCCAGGGCACGTTCGTGGACGCGGCCATGCTCGACGGTTCGCTGGCCCTGCAGCCGGTGGCCATGGCTACCCGCGCCCAGTTTGGCCATACCCTGGCCCGAGGCGCCGATACGCTGACCGGCGCATTGCCCAACTATCGGGTTTATAAATGCCGGGACGGGCGTTATCTGGCCGTCGGCGCGCTCGAGCCGAAGTTCTTTGCCCGCCTGCTCGAACGGTTGAATCCGGTTAAGACAAGGAAGGCCGGGCGACGCAAGGATCGATCCGATCGTGCGAAAACATCACCCGCCGGACGCGACCCGGGCGCGCGTGGCTGGGCCGAGCGAGTCACCAACGCCTTGTCCGATCCGCGCCGTGCCCGGCATCTCACCCGACCCGTGCACTGGGGCTTGGCCGCCCTGTTTCGTACCCGCAGCCGCGATGCCTGGATACGGGTGCTTGGCGATACCGATGCCTGCACCACGCCGGTACTGACCCTCGAAGAAGCGCTCGCCCATCCGCAGGTTCAGGCCCGCGACATGCAGCAGGGCGATGCACTGGGGTGCCCGCTGCAATTCGACGGCCAGCCCCGCGACGCGCTGTCGCCGAGCCCGGCGCTGGGGGCCGACAATACGCGCCTGCTTTAGACACGGCTCGCCGGGACCGGTTTTGGGTCGCCCGGCGACAGTGGCTAAACTGGCGGGTAATATTTTCCAACAAGGATTGATCATGTCGCTGACCGATTCGACCATGATGCCGCTGGGCAAGAAAGCGCCCGATTTCTCGCTGCCGGATACGGTATCCGGCCAGACGGTTTCGTTCAACGACGTCGCCGGCGAGCAAGGCACAGTGGTGATGTTCATCTGTAATCATTGCCCGTACGTGCTGCATATCATTGATGAGATCGTGGCGGTGGCCAACCACTACCAGCCGCAAGGCATCGGCTTCGTCGCCATCTCGTCAAACGATATCGCCGAGCGCCCGGAAGACGGCCCTGAACAGATGCAGGTTTTTGCCGAGAGCCGCGAGTTTGCGTTCCCGTATCTCTATGACGAAAGCCAGGATGTGGCCAAGGCCTACGATGCGGTTTGCACGCCCGATTTCTTCGTATTCGATAGCGATGGCAAATGTGCCTATCGCGGCCAGTTCGACGAGTCGCGTCCGAAAAACGGCGTGGCCGTGACCGGTGCTGAACTGCGCGCCTCGCTTGATGCGCTGCTCGAAGGCGACATGATCCCTGAAGACGTTCAGGTGCCCAGCCAGGGCTGCAGCATCAAATGGAAAGCCGCCTGATTCGATAGCGGCTTGGCCATGAATCGATCGAGCCCTTGGCCCGTTCGATTGGCAGTTGAAAGAACGCCGGTTCGCATAGCGACCGGCGTTTTTTTTGCGCGCGGTATTGGCAAGACGCGTTTGCCCGCCCATGCACGGCCACCATGAGCGACAACAGCGGTTTACTCGGTATATGGTTTGCGGCGTTCGATAATGAAAAAGAGGAGTACTGATGTCTGATAACGAGAAGGCCTATCCCACCGTATCGCTGCTGATCAACGGCGAATGGCGTGCGGCCGCGGGCGGCGAAACGCTGCTCGTGATCAACCCGGCTACCGGCGAGGTCATCGGCGAACACGCGCATGCGCGACAGGCCGATCTGGATGCAGCGCTTGAAGCCGCGGACGCCGGCTTCAAACACTGGCGTACGGTGCCCGCGGTCAAGCGCGCGGCCATCCTGAATAAGGCCGCCAAACTACTGCGCGAGCGCGCCGACGATATTGCCCGCCTGATGACCATCGAGCAGGGCAAGCCGCTGGGCGAAGCGCGCGGCGAAACCCTCGGTGCGGCAGGCACGCTCGACTGGTTCGCCGAAGAGGCCAAGCGTATTTATGGCCGCGTGATTCCGGCACGGGCCGAGAATGTGCAGCAGATTGCAGCCAAGCATCCGGTCGGCCCGGTGGCTGCCTTCACGCCGTGGAACTTCCCGCTGAATCAGGCTGTGCGCAAGGTGTCCATCGCGCTGGCCGCGGGTTGTTCGATTATCCTCAAGGGCCCGGAAGACACCCCTGCGTCGGTAGCCGAATTGCTGCGGTGCTATGTGGATGCCGGCGTACCCGCGGGCGTGGTGAATCTGGTCTACGGTGTGCCGTCGGAAATTTCCGAATATCTGATCCCGCATCCGGTCATCCGCAAGATCTCGTTTACCGGCTCGACCGCCGTGGGCAAGCAGCTGGCCGCACTGGCCGGCGCGCATATGAAACGCAACACCATGGAGCTGGGTGGCCACGCGCCGACGCTCGTGTTCGACGATGCCGACATGAAAACCGCGGTGAAGATGTCGAGCATCGGCAAGTTCATGAACGCAGGCCAGGTGTGTATCTCGCCGACGCGTTTTCTGGTTCAGGAAGGCGCCTATGAACAGTTTGTCGAGCAGTTCGTGGCCGCGGCCAAGGCGATCAAGATCGGCAACGGTCTGGAAGAAGATACCCGCATGGGCCCGCTGGTACACGACCGGCGTCCGACTGCCGTGGGCGATATGATCGACGATGCCAAGCAGCGCGGCGCCGAAGTCCATCTCGGCGGCAAGATGGCGGACCGGCCGGGGTACTTCTTCGAGCCGACGGTGCTCAGCGGGCTCACCCATGACATGAAGATCATGAACGAAGAGCCGTTCGGGCCGGTCGCGGTCATCAATACCTTCAAGGACACCGACGAGGCGATTGCCGAGGCCAACCGGTTGCCTTACGGCCTGGCGGCTTATGCCTTCACCTCATCCATGAAGACAGCGCATCGGATCGGTCAGGAAATCGAGGCCGGTATGATCTCGATCAACCATCTGGGCCTGGCCTTGCCGGAAACACCGTTCGGCGGCGTGAAGGATTCCGGCTACGGCTCGGAAGGCGGCAGCGAAGCGATCGAGTCTTATCTGGAAACGCGTTTCGTGACCACGGCCGCGATCTGATCGCAGCCGGCGTTCGCGCACGAAAAAGGCCGCACAAGATGGTTGTGCGGCCTTTTTTATCCCCCGGCTTTGTTCAGCTGGGCAGCAGCCGGCCCATTACCCGCCAGTAGTTGACCGGTACCAGCCGTGAGATTGCCGAGATAACCTGGGCATCAACGCCGATCAGGCATCGGCCCTTGCGTTTGCCCAGGTCGCTCAAAATCTTGCTTGCAGCCTGATCGGGCGTCGTGCGCGCCATCTTGTTGACGAAATCCCCGGCGGCCTTGCCCTGGTCGTTGCCGCCGTCCGGGCCCACATAAAAACGGGCGGAATGGGCAATGCCCGTCTTGATGCCGCCCGGATGTACGCACATCACGTGCAGGTCGCTATCCGCGGTTTCGTGACGAAGCGCCTCGGTAAACCCGCGCACGGCGAACTTGGTTGCGTTGTATGTGCCCTGGGTGGGCACGCTGATCAGGCCGAATACGCTCGACACGTTCACCAGCGCGCTACCACTGTGCTTCTTGAGTTCGGGCAAAAAGGCCTTGGTGCCGTGCACCACGCCCCAGAAGTTGATGCCCATGATCCATTCGAAATCGTCGTAAGTCGTGTCTTCGATGGTTTGCGAGTGGGCCACGCCTGCGTTGTTGACGACCAGATCCACCTGACCGTATTCGGCAACGACCTCGTCGCGAAACGTCTCGACCGCCGCACGATCGGACACGTCCACAACGCCGGTTAGCACCTTCGCATTCGCGCATTCGCTGCGGGTTTGTTCCAGGCCGGCCGTATCGACGTCGCACAGGGCGAGTCTTGCGCCACGCTTCGCACAGAGTTTGGCCAAGCTGCGCCCGATTCCGGAGCCTGCGCCGGTGATGACGACGACCTTGTTGTTCAAATCCTTCATGCGGTTTCCTTTGCGTAGCGGCCGGTGACGGTCTTTTCCCGCCTCTCCAAGTAGCGTGCCGCGATCGATCTCGGGGCGGCTGGGGCGCACTGTCGTGTTGCCAGCAGAACTGACAATATGTAATGTCAGATTACGTTTGACAATAAATAATGTCAATATGCACAGATGACCGACGAATCTTCTTCATCCCGCGCCAGCCGTAACGGACGGGCGTATGGTGGTCGCAGTCTCGACGAACGCCGTAGCAAACGACGCGCGCAACTCATCGATGCGGGCATCGCGGTCTATGGCCGCGAGGGTTTTCGCGGCGCGACGGTCAAGTCGCTTTGTCGCGAGGCCGGGCTGACCGAACGCTACTTCTATGAGTCGTTTAGAAACAGCGAAGCGCTTTTCGCCGAGGTCTATCGAACGCTCGTGCAACGGCTCGAAGAAGAAGTCGTCGCGGCAATCGATAGCGCGCCGAGCGACGCGGACGCCACCGCCCGCGCCGGGCTGCGGGTTTTTTTCGAAACCATGTATCACCAGCCGGGTACGGCGCGCATATTGTTGATCGAAATCTTCGGCATCAGTGGCGAGATCGATCGGCTCTACCGCGAAACCACACAGAATTTTACGCGGACGCTGCAGACACTGGTGAGCAACATCTTCGTGCTCGGTCAAGACAGCGGTACCGATGCCGGGGTCCTGTCGACCGGCCTTGTGGGCTCGACGATTCATATCGCGATGTACTGGACGCTCAATCGTTATCGCGAGCCGCTCGATGTCGTCGTGGAATCCAGTCTCGCGTTGTATGTGGCGATGGCGAGGCAAGCGCAGCAGGGCGCCGAAAACGTTTGACTGGCAGATAAAAAAACGGCGCGGTCGTGACCGCGCCGTTGTACGTCATCGACTGATTCGTAATCAGTGATGTGTCGCGTAGGCTGCCTCCGCGTCGTCGACCAGTTCGTCGAGCTCGGCCAGCAGATCGGCGTTGTTCTGCTGCCACGGGTGGAAGCTGTACTGAAAATAGCTTAGCCATTCCGGGATCATGCGCCGAATGAAGCCGGGCTTGCCCATGGTGAAGTTGAGCAACTTCAAGTGGCCTTTCCAGCCCTGCTTGCGGCAGTTTTCGTCGGCCCGGCTCATCTGCCAGTAGAAGCTGAGCAAAATCGGCCAGAAGAGGGTGGTGGCGAGCGTCATCGCGAATGTGCGTTCTGCCCAGTTGCGCGGACCACGACCGATGCATTTTTCGTAAACGTCATACGCCACGGCCTTGTGCTCAACTTCCTCGAGCGCGTGCCAGCGCCACATGCGTTCGAAATCTTCCTGCGAGCCCTGCATCATTTCCGGATAGCGTAGAAGCATGTCGCCCATCAACGCAGTGTAGTGCTCAAGCGCGATGGTCGCCGCCAGCGGCAGCGATTTCGGCGTGTTCTGCTTGATCCAGTCGAGCAGGTTCCAGGTGAACTGATCAAGCTTGTGCGCGGGCAGGCCGGCTTGTTCCATCAGTTCGTTGTATTCGATGTGCTCGCGTGAGTGCATCGCTTCCTGGCCGATGAAGGCCGTCGCTGCCTTCTTGAGATCCGGGTCCGGAATCTCGTCGCGATAGCTGCGTATCGCATCGATGAACATACGCTCGCCGGCCGGGAACAGCAGGCTCAACGCGTTCATGAACTGGGTCACGTTCGGGCCTTCCTTGTGCCAGTCGTTGATGCGGTCGCCAGGCGGCAGGAAATGCAGGTCGCGACGCTCGGGCATGACCGCGACGTTCTCGCTATGCGGGAACTCGCGTTCTGCAGCACTCGGTTTGTTCTTTACGACATCAGATGCGTTCTTGCTCATGGTGTCCTCCGTGATCGGGGTCGGTATGCCGTGCAAAACGGCGTATTCAAAGCAATCGATTAAGCGGTGTGGCTCGCGTAAGCGGCTTCGGCGTCGTCTACCAATTGGTCGATTTCAGCCAACAGATCGGCGTTGTTCTGCTGCCAGGGGTGGAAGCTGTATTTGAAATAGGCGAGATACTCGGGCAAGAGCTTGCGTAGATAGCCGGGGCGGCCGAGCATGAAGTTCGCCAAGTGCAGATGTCCGCGCCAGCCGGCTTTCACGCATGCCGGGTCGGCCGCAGCCAAGCGGCGATAGAACAGCATCACATGCGGCCAGAAGGTGGCCGTGGTAGTGAGCATGATGGCGCTGCGCATGGCATACGCCTTGGGCCCGCGGCCGACGCATTTCTCGTAGACGTCGTAGGCCACGGCCTTGTGTTCGACTTCTTCAAGCGCGTGCCAGCGCCACATGCGTTCGTAGTCTGCCTGCGAGCCGGCCATCTGTTCGGGATAGCGCAGCAACGTATCGCCCATGAGCGCGGTGAAATGCTCGAGCGCGATCGTCATCAGCAGCGGCGTGACTTTCGAGCTGTGCTTTTTTACGTATTCGGTATGCGCCCATACCTGGGCATCCAGCTCGCTGGCCGGCAGACCGGCCGCGTCCATGAGCTGGTTGTATTCGATATGTTCGCGCGAATGCATCGCTTCCTGACCGATGAACGCGGTCGCGGCCTTGCGCAGATCGGGGTCGGGAATCTCGTCGCGATAGGCGCGTACGGCATCGATGAACATGCGCTCGCCGGCGGGAAAGAACAGGCTCAGCGCATTCATGAACTGGGTCACGTTGGGCCCGGCCTGATGCCAGTCGCAGATACGATCGCCCGGCGGCAGGAAATGCAGATCGCGCCGCTCGGGCATGACCGGGCCGCTATAGCCATTGAATTGCTGCTGCAGGTCGGCTGTGGTCTGGATCATGAGAACCTCCTCAAGCGCTGGTTTGCGCGGGTTCCGGAGAAGACGGATTCCGGGTGCGCTGTGGTGCCGTTTCGGCGTGAATGGCATCGACGAAATGGCGGCAATGCGTTGCGATCGTCTCGGCCTCGCTCTGGATCGCCCAGTGCGCTGCGTCGATTTTTTTCACGGTGAGCGTTGTTACCCACCGGTCGAGGCCGGCCACGAAGCCGGGCCCGACGAACGGATCGCGCGCGGGCACGATCACCTGTACTGGCATCTGTGCGCGACGCTTACGCGGTGCGCGTAGCCGAGCGACGATGTTGGCGCGATACAGCGCGATGCCGGTTGCGCCGTCGCGCGCCTGGCTCGGGTTTTCGGGCAGGGTCATGCCTTCCATGCGCGCCACGATCGACGGCCAGCGGCGGCCGAGGCCTGCGTACCAAAGCAGCGAGGGCAGCCCCGGCAGATGGAACGCAAACACGTACCAGGACTTGCGCAGCTGCTTGAGCAGGCCGGCGCGATCGGTATGCCACTGCTGGCGAAGCCAGTAGCCGACGTGGTCCAGGCACGGCCCGGAAATGGAAGTGAAGCTGTCGATACGGTCCGACAGCGCTGGATCGGTTGCCGCTTCCCAGCTCTGGATCGAGCCCCAGTCGTGGCCGATCAGGTGAACAGGCGCGGCCGGGCTGGCCCAGTCAATCACCGCCGCGAGGTCGGCCGCTAGATGATCGAGCGTATAGGCGCTTGTGCTTGACGGCCGGCTCGAACGACCGGCACCGCGTACGTCGTAGCGTATACAGCGATAATCTGTAGCGAGTTTGGCGACGATGCGGTTCCACACGCCGTGGTTGTCAGGGTAGCCATGTACGAATACGAGTACAGGCGCATCGGTAGGCCCGTCGGCGTAACAGGCCAGATCGACGCCGTCACCACGCACCAGGGCAGGCGCCCCAGAGTGCTCGGCGTTGTTGTCGTGATTGGTCATTGGCCATGTTCGATGTAATCGTTACATCAAACGGTGTCACAAAGATCAAGGAAGCGCAACTTTGATGTTGCGGTGCCGCAATGACGGCACGAACGCAAACGGCGAGGCCGTCGGCGCCGTTTTATCGGTTCGCTTGGCGTGCTATTGGGACAGGATTATCGACCGACCGAATTGGCAAGCCGGTACCAATCGACTACCGCGCTTCAAGCGCGGCGCGCGAGCGTTAGCGCGCGTCGTGCAGATGTTCCATCAGCAAGGCGAGACGGTCGCCCAGGTGGCGGTCGGCTGCCTGGCCCATCGCACGCGCGACTTCCGGCAGTACTGCCATTTCCACGAGTGGACGAAAGCGCCACACGATATCGGCGAGTTCCGGCATGTCCTCTTTCGGGGGCAGTTGCCCTTCGCCATAGCGATCGAATACATGCATGGCGACCAGGCGCACCATTTCATCGGCGGCCTGTTCGACGTTGCGGCGCAGGTAGGCGACCACGTCGAGCATTTCTTCGAGTGGAATGCCGACCGCAACCAGTTCTGCGCCTGCATGCAGCATGCGCGGACTGGGCACGCGATAGCGCATGCCCTCGGGACGAATCACATCCAGTTCGATCGCTTTTTTAAGCGCCGAACGCGAGAACTGGCCGCCAAACTTCTTGAGCAACTGCGGCATCGTGACGTAGTCGGGGACTTCGTCTGTCCAGGGGCTGGCGACGGCCGTTTCGAGCCCCAACAGGCTGCCGATATCGTTGCCGCGCTCCCAGCTTCCAATCAGCTCGCCGATGTTGGCCAGCGTATAGCCGCGCTCAAGCAGGCGATTGATGATGCGAAGACGCGACAGATGCGCGTCGTTGTAAATACCTTTGCGCCCCCGCCGCTCTGGCGGTGGGAGCAGCCCGCGGTCCTGGTAGGCGCGGATGTTGCGCACCGTGCTGCCGGTTTCGCGCGCCAGCGCATCGATCGAGAATTCCTGTGGCGCGGTATCGGCGCCGTCGTCGGATGTCTTGGAAGCACTAGTCATGGTCAAAGGATAGCCCGGCGCGCTGTTGTCGTCATCTGAGCAGATCGCAGAGGAACTTCCTTAGGCGCAGCGCGCAGTGCGCGTCGCGCGGTAAGCCGCTATTTCCTCGATGGTCAGAACCGGCAGGTTATGGGTCTCTGCATAGCGCTGGATATCGTCGTTTCCTGCCATTGTGCCGTCATCGTTCATCAATTCGCACAGAACCGATGCCGGGCGCAGACCGGCCAGAATGGCCAGGTCGAGCGAGCCTTCGGTATGACCACGGCGCTCCAGCACGCCACCGGCGCGTGCGCGCAGCGGAAACACATGCCCGGGACTGACGATACGGCGCGGCCCGTCGACTGACTCAAGCGCGGCCTGGATCGTGCGTACGCGATCGATAGCCGAGACTCCGGTGGTCACGCCCTCGGCGGCTTCGATCGAAACCGTGAAGCCGGTGCCGTGGCGTGCCTGGTTGTCGCGCACCATGGGCTCGAGTTCGAGCGCATCGGCGCTGGCCTGATCCAGGCACAGGCAGACGATGCCGCTGCCGTTACGGATCATGCGGACCATGGTTTCGGTCTTGAGATTGTCGGCGGCGGCAACGATGTCGGCTTCGTTTTCGCGATCCGCGTCGTCGAGCAGCAGCACCGGGTCGCCTGCCTGGAACGCGGCGATCGCTGCGGCCAGGCGCGGGTGGTTGTTGAAATCGTGTTGGGGCATGAAACGTCCTCTTGGCTGAGTCAACGTTTCAGGGCGACAGGCGCGAAAGGCGTGCACCTATACGGTGGCCGCCGTGCGTCTTCTTTCATCCGGACTCTAACCGTCGGCTCTGGCATTGCACCAGATCTGCTGACCCTCGACGATGAATCGAGGCGCTCGCGGGCTCGTCGAGTACGACATACCGCCGGTGGGGAATTACACCCCGCCCTGAAGACGGTGGCGAGTATAGCCGATCACGCAGGTCCCGTCAGATCGGTTCGCCATTGGTTCGCAGGAAGTCGCCACAGGCCCTACTATTCCGCCTTGTTTGAAAGACCGCGATCATGCGCATGCAACTCGCCAGCAAACTGCCTGCCGTCGGCACTACGATCTTCAGCGTGATGAGCGAACTCGCGGCGAAATACAACGCCGTGAATCTGGGGCAGGGGTTTCCCGACTTCGAACCGCCGGCTCGATTGCGCGAGGCGCTCGCACGCGCGGTTGCCGATGGTCGAAACCAGTATCCACCCGGTATCGGTGTGGGTTCGCTGCGCGAGCAGATCGCGTACAAGACCGCTGCTATGTACGGGCGGCAGACCGATTCGGAAACCGAAGTCACGGTGACATCGGGCGCCACCGAGGCGATATTCGCCGCGATCGCGGCCACCGTGAGCGCCGGCGATGAAGTCGTCGTGCTCGATCCGGCGTACGACTGTTATGTGCCTGCCATCGAGTTGCAGAACGCGACCGCCATTCGCGTGCCGCTTCGGCAGCCGGATTTCGCTGTCGACTGGCAACGTGTTGCCGATGCCATCAGCCCGCGTACGCGCATGCTGATCGTCAACTCGCCACACAACCCGACCGGCGCCGTTCTAGATGCGGTAGATCTCGATCGCCTGGCGGAGTTGCTGCGCGATACGCCGATCATCGTGTTGTCGGATGAGGTCTACGAACACATCGTTTTCGACGGCCACGCGCATCAAAGCGTGGCACGGCACGACGAACTGGCCGCGCGCAGCTTCGTGATCAGCTCGTTCGGCAAAACCTATCATTGCACCGGCTGGAAGATTGGCTATTGCGTGGCGCCGCCGCCGTTGACTGCCGAGCTGCGCAAGGTGCACCAATACCTGACGTTTGCCACCTTCGCGCCGGCCCAATGGGCGCTGGCCGAGATGCTTGCGAGCGAATCACCACACCACCTGCAGCTGGCGGATTTCTATCAGGCCAAGCGCGATCGTTTTCGTGCGCTTCTGGCTGATACGCCGTTGATATTACGCGACGTTCCGGGCGGCTATTTTCAGCTTGTCGACTACTCGCCGATTCGGGATGTCGACGATGCGACATTTTCTCAGTGGCTCGTACGAGAAGTAGGCGTGGCCGGTGTGCCGCTGAGCCCGTTCTTCGAAACCTCGCCGGATATACGCTTATTGCGTCTGTGTTTTGCCAAGAGCGACGCCACGCTTGTGGCCGGCGCCGAACGTCTGGCTGAACTCAAGCCCGTTTAACGCCGTTCGTCGGGGTCGCCAGTCGCTGCGTCGTCGGCGTTATCGGCGTGCCAGACCGCTTCCCAGCGCCAGCCGTCGTCGCGCACGTAGGCATGCAGCAGTTTCTGATGGTCCGTATGCATGAGTTGCTCGCGTACGGCTTGCGCAGGGGCGCCAAAGAAGTCGAAGGCGATGAAATCGTCAAGTGCCGGTATGTGCGGATTCCGGGCGCTGGGCCGAATGAACGCGCTTTCCAGCGTACCGAGAAAATGCGCGATGTTGCGCCGTGTAATGGCGATACGCGCACGCGTGTCGTCGGGCAGGCTCTGATGGGCGCTATCGATGATCGTCAGCGTCTGATCCAGACGCGCAAGGGCAAGCGGTAGCGCCGTCATGGTGTCGGCGCTGTGAAAGTAGTGGAGGATTGGGTACGCCAGATGCTTTTGCCCGGCGTCGGCAATCGCGGAGCCGATCTGTTCGAGTTGTGACGCGAGCGTGGCGAAGTCGCCACTGCCGACGGTGGTCCGACAGATATCGAACGGACTTTCACCCATGGCATTGATGGTCAATGCGAGTTGCCGCTTTTCGGTCGCCGCCGAGATGATCGGAATCGCATAGGTGATCGACATCGTGAACAGCAGCAGGCCGTTGGCTGATGCCACCACTGTCAGAATACGAGCCCACCCGTTACCTGGCACGAAATCGCCGACGCCGAGCGTAGTCAGTGTAAAGCCGGCGAAGTAGATCCGTTCTATCAGGCTGGCGGGAATTTTCGTCGTGGAGTTCAGTACGGCTTCGGGGCTGGCAAGGAATAACAACCCCCAGCCCAGCCAGGCGATCAGCACCCAGCTCAGAATCAGGGTCAGCGTAATCCAGGTGCCGGCGCGTTCGAGCATGCCATGGCGAGGGCTGAGCCTATGCACGAACAGCAGCACGCGCCATAAGGCAGCACTCAGGCGACGGGTGAGCGGCCCGGATGTAGAGGCCGACAACGTCGTACGCGCACCGTCATAAGCGACGATCAATACAAACAGCGCGCCGAGCACGGCTGCAATGGGGTGGCTTTCAATCATTAAACGCGCGCGTAGTGTTCGAATCGCAGTCGCGTGATGGTATCGATATGAGCGGTAAGTACTATCCGTATCCGCGCTGACCCTTATGACCTCGAGTACGATGAGCCGAGACATGGTCGCGGGTTTGTGCGCGGCGCAAGTGTGTTCGGCTTGTGCGTATCTCATACAAAAGAAACCCCGACGATTGCCGGGGTTTCTGTGTCTGAGTTAACGAGGCTGTTGCTTACCCATCGTCACTCGAGTTATCAGCACTCGCCGCGCTCGCGGTCAGCGTGCCTCGCGTGCCATCCGGGAAGAAACCGCCGCCGTTGCTGCTGCCGACCGTGCCGCCGCCGGGCTGCGCCATTGGCGTGAGGTATACGATGTTATGGACCTGCTGCGGGGTGCGGCTGAAGGTGATGCCATTATCGTCGGTGGGCACGATATTGGACGCCGAGTACGACGTGCCGTAGATCGACACCGTGGTCTGGGCGTTGCCAATACCCTGATCCAGGGCCTCGCTGCCGTCCAGGTCGTCGCGCGCCCCGGAAATTGCGTTGACCACCTGGCCCACGGTGAGGCCGGTATCGAGATAGGGCTCGTCCTGGCGCTGTGTAAGGATCGTGCGGACCAGTCCGGCGTGATAGCCCTCCACCGACAGGATGCCGGCGGCGGCGGTCAGAAAATCCGGGTTGCTCAGAAAGCGGGCGCCGCCCTTGTAAGCCGTCACGCCTACGTCTTCGAAGATGAACGCGCCGATGAGGAAGCTGACCGGGTCGGCAAAGGGGTCGAAAGCACTCAGGCCGGCTGCTTGTGCGGCCGAGTTGAATGCATCGGTGAAATTGATCGGCGGGCGTGCAATTACGCCGTCTCCGAGCCCGCCACGCAGGAATTGGACATGATCGAGTTCGTCGGACGCAATTTCTGCAGCATAACGCCCGATCAGAGGCTCTGTCGTGAAGGTGACTGCTCGACCGCCAGTCACCGATCCCACGGCCATGTTGCCGCCATTGATATCGTCATCCATCAGGCCGTTGCCGGTTACGGCACGCAGATAATATTCGGCTTCCAGATATTCGAGGTTGAGCGCGAACTGCAGCACGGCAGCATCGCTGATGCCGTCATCGCTATCGTCCTGAGCGTTGGCAAAGCCGTCGTTGTCGCTGCAGGCGGCGAGCAGCGAGCTGCCGACCAGGCCTGCAGAAAACATGCCGGCGTTGGCAAGAAAGCGGCGCCGTGAATTGCTGATGGGTTTGCCGGTCGTACCGCTGACGATTTCCACCGCGCTGTTCCGTCTTGTTTCTTCGCTTTGATTTGACATGACCTTATCCCTCCAATTTTCGTTGCACCGGTCGCACGACCGATAAAAGAGGGCATCGTCGGCGTGCGTTATTCCGCCGGTCCAGCACGGGCGGAATGGCACGGTAATTTCGATACCCTTGGATTTGACGCGAGCACAACGAATAGGCCGGCCCGTGTGTATGACGACTCGTTCTTGTCTTTTATCCAGGGGAAATTCTTCGTATCGGTCGAGCTTTTAATTGGGAAAAATGGCCCAAAATAATGATAATAATAGTTTTTATGGATGACGGTTTGCCCGGATTTCGCTTTCGCCGATCTATTCATCAACGGACCATGACAAGCGTCGTCGGCGCGTGAGCACGCGCGATTTGCGCATGCTGTGCTCATGCGAAGCGGTGATGTCGCGGCGGCGAGGGAGGGCTGCTATGAACTAATCGCGTGTTGCCCGCTTGAGCGCTTTAATAGACAATGCACGGCCTTTGTCAAGCCGCGTCATAGGATTATCGATGCCTGCACGCCGTGATCTCGCCAATGCCATCCGTATTCTGTCGATGGACGCCGTCCAGCAGGCAAACTCTGGCCATCCCGGCATGCCGATGGGCATGGCCGATATTGCCGAAGTCCTGTTCAACGACTATATAAAGATCAATCCGGGCAATCCGGATTGGGTCGATCGCGACCGCTTTATTCTGTCCAACGGCCATGGCTCGATGTTGCAGTACGCAGTGCTGCATTTGACCGGCTATGACCTATCGCTGGACGACATCAAGAATTTTCGTCAGCTGCATTCGAAGACGCCGGGCCATCCAGAGAACTTCATGACCCCGGGCGTGGAAACCACGACTGGGCCGCTGGGCCAGGGTCTGGCCAACGCGGTCGGCATGGCGCTCGGCGAAGCCGCGCTCGCCGCGCGTTTCAATCATGCCGACGCCACGCTTGTGGATCACTACACCTGGTGTTTCGCAGGCGACGGTTGTCTCATGGAAGGCATTTCTCACGAAGCCTGTTCGCTCGCCGGCACGCTGGGGCTGGGCAAGCTCGTGGTGTTCTACGACGACAACGGCATCTCGATCGACGGCGAAACCCGTGGCTGGTTCACCGACGATACCCCGGCACGTTTCGAAGCCTACGGTTGGCAGGTCATCCGTAACGTCGACGGCCACGAAGCCGACGAGATCAAGACCGCGATCGAAACCGCCCGCCAGGAAACCGGCAAGCCCACCTTGATCTGCTGCAAGACGGTGATCGGCTGGGGTTCGCCCAACAAGCAGGGCACTGCCGGCGTGCACGGCGCGGCACTCGGCGATGAAGAAATCGCCGCGGCACGCAAACAGATCGGCTGGAACGACGACACACGCTTTGCCGTGCCCGACGACATCTATGCGGCCTGGGACAAGCACGACAAAGGCGCCACCGCCGAGAAGAACTGGCAGGACGCACGTGCGTCCTATGCATCGAAACATGCCGACGATATGGCAGAGTTCGAGCGCCGCCTGGCCGGGCAGATGCCACGTGACTGGCCGGCCCAGTGTCGCGCTTTCATCGAAAAGGTACAGGCCGAAGGCAAGCGTACAGCCACGCGTAAGTCGTCCAAGGCAGCGATCGAAGCCTATGCTGCGCTGTTGCCCGAACTCATCGGCGGCTCGGCCGATCTGTCCGGCTCCAACGGTACCGACTTCAAAGGTCACGTGCCGATTACCGCGAACGACTACAGCGGCAACTATGTCTATTACGGCGTACGCGAATTCGCCATGACGGCGATCACCAACGGGCTGAGCCTGCACGGCGGTTTCACGCCTTTCGGTGCAACGTTCCTGACGTTTTCGGACTATGCCCGCAACGCGGTGCGTATGGCCGCGCTTATGCGTTCGCGCAACGTGCTGGTCTATACCCACGACTCGATCGGCCTGGGCGAAGACGGCCCGACCCATCAGTCGGTCGAACATATCGCCAGCCTGCGCTTGATACCGAATCTGCATGTGTGGCGTCCGGGCGACGATGTCGAGACTGCGGTGGCATGGCAGGCGGCCATCGAACGTGAAAACGGTCCGACCGCGTTGGCGCTGTCACGTCAGGACGTCGACCACCAGCCACGGGATGCGGGCCAGGTTGCCGCTATTGCGCGCGGTGGTTACGTGTTGCGGGAACCCGAAGGCGAGGCCAAGGCGCTGGTCATCGGTACCGGCTCCGAGCTGGAGCTGGCGGTCGCTGCTGCGGACCGGCTGGCCGAAGCGGGCGTGGGTGTGCGCGTTGTGTCCATGCCCTGTATCGAAGCCTTCAATGCCCAGAGCGCGGACTATCGCGAATCGGTTCTGCCTTCGACGATCACCGCACGCGTGGCGGTCGAAGCCGGCGTGAGTGACAGCTGGTATCGGTTCGTGGGCGCGACCGGTCAGGTCGTTGGCGTAAACGATTTCGGCTCGTCCGCCCCGGCGGATGAGGTCTATGCCGAAATGGGCGTCACCGTCGATGGTGTGGTCGATGCCCTGCGCGGCCAGTTGGGTTAGTCACCAAATTGAATTCAAACTCATGTTTTTCCTGGCCCCAGTAAATCGGCCAGATCGATAGAAAAGAGGTAGCTATGGCAGTCAAAGTCGGGATCAACGGTTACGGTCGTATCGGGCGCAACGTGCTGCGTGCGCTGTATGAATCCGGCCGCAACGGCGAGATCGAGATTGTTGCGATCAACGATCTGGGCGACGCCGAGGCGAATGCGCATCTCACTCAGTACGACACGGCCCACGGGCGTTTCCCGGGAGAGGTCTCCATCGAAGGCGAGTACATGGTCGTCAACGGCGACAAGATCAAAGTGCTCGCCGAGCGTAACCCGGCCGATCTGCCGTGGGGTGAACTCGACGTGGACATCGTCATGGAGTGCACCGGCCTGTTCGCCAGCAAGGACAAGGCCAGCGCCCATCTCGACGGTGGCGCCAAGAAAGTGTTGATCTCGGCCCCGGCCGGCGACATCACCACCGTGGTGTACGGCGTCAACCACGAGACCATTACCGCCGATGACAAGGTCATCTCGAATGCATCGTGCACGACCAACTGCCTCGCGCCGCTGGTCAAGCCGCTACACGACGCCTTCGGCATCGAATACGGGCTGATGAACACCATCCACTCGTACACCAACGACCAGGTGCTCACCGACGTCTATCACAAGGACCTGCGTCGTGCGCGCAGTGCCACCCAGAGCATGATCCCGACCGCCACCGGTGCCGCCAAGGCCGTTGGCCTGGTTCTGCCGGAACTCAACGGCAAGCTTGACGGCTTTGCCGTGCGCGTGCCCACGATCAACGTCTCGATGGTCGATCTGACCGCTCAGGTTTCCAAGGACACCACCGCCGAAGACGTCAATGCCGTGCTCAAGCAGGCCGCCGAAGGCCCGCTCAAGGGCGTGCTCGCCTACAGTGAAGCGCCGCTGGTCTCGCAGGACTTCAACCATGATCCGGCTTCGTCCACGGTGGATGCGCCGTTGACCAAGGTTGCCGGTGGCAAGCTCGTGAAGGTCTGCGCGTGGTACGACAACGAGTGGGGCTTCTCCAACCGTATGCTCGACACCGCATTGGCGCTGGCCAAAGCCGGTTAAGCAGGGCGACGAGACCGAGGAGCGCATATGACCGACATGCTCAAGATGCAAGACGTCGATCTCGCCGGCAAGCGCGTGCTGATCCGTCAGGATCTGAACGTGCCGTTCGCCAACGGCGAGGTCAGTTCGGCCGGCCGCTTGAAAGCGTCGGTGCCGACTATCCAGGCGGCACTCGATGCCGGTGCGCGGGTGATGGTCATGTCGCACCTCGGCCGTCCCAAGGAAGGTCAGCCTGACAGCGAGCACAGTCTCGAGCCGGTGGCCCGTTATCTGTCGGATCTGTTGCGTCGCGATGTGCCGTTGGCAACCGATTGGCTCGACGGCGTGGACGTCGGCGAGGGCGAGATCGTCATGTGCGAGAACGTGCGTTTCAACGTAGGCGAAAAAGCCAACGACGAGACGCTTTCGCGCAAGATGGCCGCTCTGTGCGATGTCTTCGTCATGGACGCGTTCGGTACGGCCCATCGCGCGCAGGCATCGACCGAAGGCGTGGCCCGCTACGCCCCGGTTGCCTGTGCCGGGCCGTTGCTGTCGGCCGAAGTCGAGGCGCTTCAGGCCGCTCTGGGTGATCCCGCACGCCCGCTGGTGGTGATCGTCGGCGGGTCGAAGGTATCGACCAAGCTGGAGCTGCTTGAAAGCCTGGCCAACGTGGCGGATCAGCTGATCGTCGGTGGCGGCATTGCCAATACGTTCCTGGCAGCCGCCGGCCATAATGTCGGCGCATCGCTGCACGAGCCGGATCTGGTGAGCGCTGCACGTCTGATTGACCGCGAGATTCGCAGCCGAGGTGGTGAAATTCCGTTGCCGACGGACGTGGTGGCCGCGACGGAAGTCTCGCCCGAGGCCCATCCGGAAGTTCGCCCCGTGACCGAACTCGAAAACGACGAGATGATTCTCGATTTCGGCCCGGAGAGCCGCGACCGGATCGCGGCGATCATGGAGAATGCCGGCACCATCGTATGGAACGGCCCGATCGGCGTTTTCGAAATCGATCAGTTCGGGGGCGGCACCCATGTGCTCGCGCGAGCGATTGCGCGCAGCAAGGCGTTTTCGATCGCCGGCGGCGGCGATACCCTGGCTGCGATCGAGAAATACCGCATCGAGGATGATGTGTCCTATATCTCGACCGGCGGCGGCGCCTTTCTCGAGTTTCTCGAAGGCAAGACGCTGCCGGCGATTGCCGTGCTCGAGCAACGCGCCGGCGAGTAAACGGCGTCGAGCTGATCCCACGCCCGGTCTTCGCACCGGGCGTTTTGACTGAGCGTCTTTATTGAAAAGGCGTTTCATTTCTACGACACTGACTGTTTGGTCGCCACCGCGATCGATCCGAACTCCAACCGCGATTCACGTTTATGACCACGCAATTCACCGGTACCGAGCGCTATGTCGCCACCGACGATCTGAAACTCGCCGTGAATGCGGCGGCGACCCTGCAGCGGCCGTTGCTGATCAAGGGCGAGCCGGGCACCGGCAAGACCATGCTGGCCGAGGAAGTCGCGGTCGCGCTCGACAAGCCGTTCTTCCAGTGGCATATCAAGTCCACGACCAAGGCCCAGCAGGGGCTCTATGAATACGATGCGGTATCGCGACTGCGTGATTCGCAGCTCGGCGATGAGAAAGTGCACGATATCGCCAACTACATCGTGCCCGGCCCGCTGTGGGAGTGCTTTACCTGCGATACCCAGCCGGTATTGCTGATCGACGAGATCGACAAGGCCGATATCGAATTTCCGAACGATCTGTTGCGCGAAATCGATCGTATGGCCTTCGATGTGTACGAAACGCATCAGACCATCGAAGCACGCCATCGGCCGATCATCATCATCACCTCGAACAATGAAAAGGAACTGCCGGACGCTTTTCTGCGCCGCTGCTTCTTTCACTTCATCTCGTTTCCGGACAAGGACACGATGCGCGACATCGTCGATGTCCATTTCCCGGATATCAAGAAGAACCTGCTATCCGACGCCATGGATCTGTTCTTCGACGTGCGCGACGTACCCGGCATCAAGAAAAAGCCGTCGACATCGGAGCTGCTGGACTGGTTGAAACTGCTGCTGGCCGAAGATATTCCGGCCGAAGCGCTGCATTCCAAGAATGCCCGCGATGCGTTGCCGCCGCTTCACGGCGCGCTGCTCAAGAACGAACAGGACGTCCACCTGTTCGAGCGCCTCGCGTTCATGACGCGTCGCGGTTAACAGCTGCGCGCGTCGCAATTCGCGCACTGCCATGCTGATCGAATTTTTCTACGAACTACGCGACGCCGGGCTCAAGCCGTCGGTGACGGAGTATCTGACGCTGTTGGAGGCGCTGGATCATCACGTCGGCGGCATGAGCGTTGAGAACTTCTATTACCTGTCGCGGGCGACGCTGATCAAGGACGAAACCAAGTTCGATCGCTTCGATCAGGTCTTCGGCCACTACTTCGACGGTATCCAGGCGGCGACAGAGGATCTGACCACCGATATTCCGGACGAATGGCTCGAGAAGATGAAGCAGCTCGAGCTGTCCGACGAACAGAAGGCACAGATCGAGGCCATGGGTGGCTGGGACAAGCTCATGGAGACGCTCAAGAAGCGGCTCGAAGAGCAGGGTGAGCGCCACGAAGGCGGAAGCAAGTGGATCGGTACGGCCGGCACCTCGCCGTTCGGCGCCTATGGTTACAACCCGGAAGGCATTCGTATCGGCCAGGACGGTTCGCGGCATCGCCGTGCCGTCAAGGTATGGGACAAGCGCGAGTTCGCGAACCTCGACGGCGCCCAGGAAATCGGCACCCGCAATATCAAGATGGCGCTACGCAAGCTACGTCGTTTCGCCCGCGAAGGCGCGGACGAAGAACTCGATATGGAGCGCACGATTCGTGCGACCGCCAAGAACGCCGGCCATCTGGATCTGCATATGCGCCCCGAGCGGCGCAACGCCGTGAAGCTGCTGATCTTCTTCGATGTCGGCGGGTCAATGGACGATCATGTCGCGACCGTGGAGTCGCTGTTCTCGGCTGCACGCGCCGAGTTCAAACATCTCGAGTACTACTACTTCCACAATTTTCCCTACGAGGGGCTGTGGCGCGATAACCGGCGCCGGCGCACCCAGCAGCACTCGACCTGGGATGTGTGTCATACCTACACGTCCGATTACAAAGCCATCTTTGTCGGCGACGCGACCATGAGCCCTTACGAAATTGCCTATCCCGGCGGTTCGGTCGAACATTGGAACGCCGAAGCCGGCGCGGTATGGCTGCAACGGCTGCTCGGTAGCTTTCCCAACGCAGTGTGGCTCAACCCGGAGCCGCGCCAGCGCTGGGATTACACGCCGTCGATTCAGATGACGCGTGAACTCATGGATGATCGTATGTATACGATGACTCTGGATGGGCTCGAGGCGGCGATCGACCGGCTGGCGGACTGAGATGTGATGTCGGTCGTCGCGGTTCCGCTGCGATGCCCGTATCGTTTTCGCGCTATCCTGCCCAGCGTCCTGCGCCGCCATCGCCGTGATGACCGTTTTATCTCTATCGACATTATTCAGCCGCGGCGTTGCTCGTCGTATCGTCAAGCTCGCTTTGAGCGCGACCGGCTGCGTGCTGTTACTGATCACGGCGGCCAATGCCTGGGTGGTGTCGGCCACGCGCGAGCTCATCGTGGACGACATGGGGCGGTTGGGCGTGCACGATGTCGGCGTTGTTCTCGGCACCAGCCCGTTTACTCGCTACGGCAATCGCAATCTGCTGTTTACCCATCGGATGATGGCCGCCGCCGAACTCTACGCTGCCGGCCACGTGCGTCATTTGCTGCTGTCCGGCGCCAACCCGGATCGCACATACAACGAGCCGCGCAAGATGTATCAGGCGCTGCGCCGGCTGGGCGTGCCGGATCATGCGCTCACGTTCGATTTCGCCGGGTTTCGTACGCTTGATTCGGTCGTACGCGCGCAGCGCGTGTTCGGGCTCGATCGGTTCGTGATCATTTCGCAGCGCTATCACGACTATCGCGCGCTGTTCATCGCCCGTTACAACGGCGCCGAGGCGGTCGCCTATATCCGGCCGCAGGAAGATCGTCGTCAGCCACTGCGCGCCGAGACGCGCGAGTATCTGGCTCGATTCAAGGCCGTGATTGATCTGTTCCTGTTGTCCAAGGGGCCGCGCTTTCTCGGTCCACAGCGGCGTATCGTGATCGAGCCCGCCACGACGTACGGTTTCTTCGTACGCGATCGGCCCATCGCGCCGGTCTATGTCGTGCCTCGGCGAGCGCCGAGCGTGCCGGTCGCCCCGAGGCCGCCACTGGCGTATCGGGATCAAACGCAGCGCAATGCGCTGGACTCACGCACAACGAATGACAGGTAAACCGCCTTTATTCCGGTATGAAAATAGTTGATTACGCAGCTTAATAGAACGAATACGTGCCTCGCGCGTATTCGCCGCAGCTGTCAGCCGCGAAGCCTTGTCGAATGAAGGACGGGCGTGGTGCTGAAAACAGCCCGCATAGTCAGCTGTTCTGACGCTGGATTATTCGACGACTGCCGTATCGGGCGTGTCCATGGCGGCATGACGCCGTAGCGCCACGCTGGCGGCTTCGTCGATCAGACCCCGGAGCGCGGCATCCACCAGCGGCGCCCAGTCACGATCCGCGGCATAGGTTTCGGGATGGCGTAGTACGCATTCATAATGGCCGCACATAAAGGCCATGACGATGTCGGTGGCCTCTCGTACCGACAACTGCGCGTGAAGCTGGCCGAGTTGGGCGATTTCGTTGCATAGCGATAGAAGCACTTCTCGTGCATCCTCGAACATCGCCCGCATGAGTGCGTCGGCCGGGTTGCCGTCTTCGGTGATTTCGCAGCGGTGCATTACAATATGACAAACGCGCCGATGCTGTGCGTCGTTGCCCAGTCGCTCAAGGCCGTGGCGCATCATTTCGCGAAGCAGCCACAGCGGTTCGTTGCCCGGGATATGCTGACTCAGACATTGGCGCAGATCGCGCAGCGGCAGATGGGTGCGCGCCACCATCGCCTCGAGCAGGGCGCGCTTGTCGGAGAAATGCCAGTAGATCGCGCCTCGCGTGACCTGGGCACGGCGCGCGATGCGATCGAGGGACGTCTGCGATACGCCTCGTGCCTGCATCTCGACCTCGGCTGCGTCGAGTATAGTTTCACGAGTCTGCGCGGATTGGTCCTTGGTGCGTCGTGCCATCGCCTCGTCATTCGATCGTGCTGATATGGAAAGCATACCCCAAAAGTTTCTTACATACATACGCGAATGTATGTATAGTTAATGGTAGATTCATCTAGTTATTCCGACCCCCTCGGGAATAGTTCTATGCACCACCCTTTTTCTGCGCACGCGCGCCGCGTCTCGATCGGCCTGCGTGTTTCCTGTCTGGTTGTATTTACCGTTGTGCTTGCTGCCTGTAGCGGTGGCGAAGGCAATGGCGGTGGGGGTCAGCAGCAGGGACAGCAGCAACAGCCGCCTGTGCCGGTCGATGTGCATACCGTCATTCCGCATAGCGTGGATATCATGTCCGAGTACCCGGGCCGGGTACGCGGGCGCCGAACGGTGGAAGTGCGCGCGCGTGTCGAAGGCATTCTCGAGAAACGCTTCTATAACGAAGGCGAGATCGTCGAGCAAGGCGACATGCTGTTCACGATCGATCCGCGCCCGTTCCAGGCCGTGGTCAACCAGCGCAAGGCCGAACTGGCCAGCGCCAAGGCCACCCTGAACCAGGCGCAGCGTAACTGGGGGCGGGTGCGTCGTCTTTATGACGTGGACGCGGTCAGCGAGGCCGAGCGCGACGATTCGCTTTCGCAGCTTGAAACCTCACGAGCCTCGGTCCAGCAGGCGCAGGCCAATCTCGATGCGGCTCAGATCGACCTCGGCTATACCAAGGTCAAGGCCCCGCTGACGGGCGTGACCAGTCTGCGCGATGTGGACGAGGGTGCACTGGTCAGCAATGGGACTCAGCTTACGACCATCACCCAGCTCGATCCGGTGCAGGTTCTGTTCGCGCTGCCGGAAGATGACGCGATCGCGCGCAACAAGGCGCTTGCAGCGATGGGCGCGCAGCGCACAAGCGATCGCACGCGTGAGGCCACCATCATTCTGCCCGGCGGTGACGAGTTCCCGGCCAAGGGCGTGGTTGACTTCACCCAGAGCACGATCAATCCGGAAACCGGTACGGTCCAGCTGCGCGCGGTGGTGGAAAACGCGAACAATGCGTTGATGCCGGGCCGCTATGTACGTGCACGCATTCGTCTGGATACCCGCCACAACGCGGTGGTGGTGCCCAATGTCGCGATATCGGACGGTGAGCAGCAGACCCAGGTGTATGTCGTCGGCGAAGACGGCAAGGCCAAGGCGATGGAAGTGGAACTCGGTCCGGATGTCGAGGGTGGTCGGCTTGTCGAATCCGGTCTGTCGGGCGGCGAACAGGTGATTGTGTCCGGTCTCGGCCAGCTTCAGCCGGGCGCTGCGGTCAAGGTCAAGCCTGAACAGGGCGAGGATTCCGGCTCCGGCCAGAACGGGCAGGGCGCAAAGCAGGATTCGAAGGACAGCAAGGCGCCGTCGACGGGCGAGTCCGCCGCTGCCGATATCGATGCAGCGAATAACAATATCGCGGGGGTAGAGAATGCCTCTCTTCGTCTGAGCCCGCGCGAGCCGCTGCAGGATATGCAGCAGCCGCGTCCGCATACCAGTGCACGCCAGGCGTATCGCACCCATGATGCCTACGCCGCCAACGTCGGTCGGGGCAGCTAAAGATGATTTCTCGTTTCTTCATCGAACGGCCGGTATTCGCCACCGTTCTTTCGATCGTGATCACGCTCGCGGGCCTCATGGCCATGCGCGGGCTGCCGATTGCCCAGTATCCGGACGTGGTGCCGCCGGAGGTGGTGGTCCAGGCGACCTACCCGGGCGCCAGCGCCGAGGATATTGCCGAAACCGTCGCCGCGCCGCTCGAGCAGGAGATCAACGGCGTCCAGGACATGCTCTACATGACGTCGACGGCGTCGGACGCGGGCACGCTGCAGATCTCGGTATCGTTCGCGATCGGTACCGATCCCGATCAGAACACCATCAACGTCAACAACCGTGTGCAGGCGGCGCTGTCGCAGCTGCCGCAGACGGTGCGCAACACCGGCGTGCAGGTCGACAAGCGCTCGAGCAACATTCTCACCGTGCTCACGCTGTTCTCGCCCGATCAGACCTTCGATACCACGTATATCAGTAACTATGCGCTGGTTAACGTCATCGACGCACTCAAGCGTGTCGAAGGCGTGGGCGATGCGCGGCTGTTCGGTTCGCAGGATTATTCCATGCGCATCTGGCTCAATCCGAGCAAGATGGCGCGTTATCAGCTCACTCCGGCTGATGTGCAGGCAGCGCTTCAGGAGCAGAACTCGCAGTTTGCGGCGGGCAGCTTCGGTGCCATGCCCAACGACAACGAAATCGCGTTCACATACACCGCCAGTACCGAAGGGCGTTTCTCCAACGCGGAGCAGTTCAAGAACATCATCCTGCGGACCGAGGATAACGGCCAGGTGCTGCGCCTGGGTGATGTCTCACGCGTCGAACTGGGCGCGCAGAGTTATAGCACCAGTGGTTCGTTCTCGGGCAATCCGGCGGTTCCGTTCGCGGTGTATCTGGCGCCGGGCGCCAACTCGCTGGCGACCGTGGAGCGTATCCGCGCGCGGATGAAAGAGTTGGGCAAGGATCTGCCCAACGGCATGGAATACGAGATTCCATTCGATACGACCAAATTCGTCGATGCCTCGATTACCGACGTGGAACGCACGTTCATCGAGGCGATCATCCTGGTCGTGCTCGTGGTGTTTTTGTTCCTGCAGAACGTACGCGCCACGCTGATTCCCTTGCTCGCAATTCCGGTGTCGGTGATCGGCACCTTCGCGGGCATGTATGCGCTCGGCTTTTCCATCAACCTGCTCACGCTGTTCGGCCTGATTCTCGCGATCGGTATTGTCGTGGACGACGCCATCATCGTGATCGAGAACGTCGAACGCATCATGGAGGAGGAGGGCAAGTCGCCCAAGGATGCGGCGATCAAGGCCATGGAGGAGGTCAGTGGCCCGGTGATCGCGGTGGTGCTGGTACTGGCGGCCGTATTCGTGCCGGTCGGCTTTCTGGGCGGTTTGTCTGGCCAGATGTATCGACAGTTCGCGATTACCATCGCGGTGTCGGTGGCCTTCTCGGGGCTGGTCGCACTCACGCTGACCCCGGCCCTGTGTGCGGTGTTTCTCAAGCCGCGCAAGAAAACGCCCAACTGGTTCTTTCGCAAGTTCAACCAGATGTTCAAAAAGGCGACCGGTGCCTATCTATGGGGCGTCGATCTGCTGCTGCGCCGGGCGATTCTCGGTCTGGTGCTGTTCGTGGGCGTGCTGGTAGCGACCTGGTTCATGTCCACCCAGGTGCCGGGCGGTCTGCTGCCGCAGGAGGATCAGGGCTATATCTTCACGACCTATACCCTGCCGCCGGCGGCTTCATTGCAACGTACCGAAGAAGTCCGCGATGAGGTGATTAGCAAAAGTCTCAAGGCCATGCCGGCGGTCGAGGATATCGTCGGTGTCGCCGGTTACGACTTTCTGGCTGGCGCTCAACGTACCTATGCCGGTATCGCCTTCCTGACGCTCAAGGACTGGGACGAGCGCGGTGGCCAAGGACAGGATTCATTTTCGCTCGTAGGCCAGACATTCGGCCTTGGCGCGCAGATCCCGGATGCCCAGATCATAGCCTTCAACCCGCCGCCCATCATCGGCTTGTCGACGACCGGTGGTTTTGAGGGCTACTTGCAGAGCAAATCCGGCGACAGCTTCAACGAAATTCGTGAGGCCGCCGGCAAGGTGGTGGCCGAGGCCAATAAACGCCCCGAGCTGTCGCAGGTGCGCACCACCCTCACGACCAACGTGCCGCGCTACCGACTGGATGTGGATCGCGAAAAAGCCAAGACGCTGGGCGTGCCGATCAACGATCTGTTTGCCACCCTCCAGGCGACTTTCGGTTCGCTGTACGTGAACCAGTTCACCTATCTGGGGCGGAACTGGCAGGTCAATATCCAGTCTGATGCGCCGTATCGCGAAAAGCCGGAGGATCTGGCCAAGGTATTCGTCCGTTCGGATACCACCGGCGACATGATTCCAGTGAGCTCGCTAGTGAGCCATGAACGCAGGCTTGCAGCCGACGTGGTAGAGCGTTTCAATATCTTCCCGGCGGCCAAGATCATGGGCTCGCCGGCGCCGGGCTATAGTTCGGGCCAGGCGAACGCGGCCATCCAGCAGGTCGTGGCCGATGTGCTCGGCGGCAACAATTACCAGCTGAGTTTCACGGGCACCGCCTATCAGGAAGAAACCGCAGCCGGATCGGGCGGGATCGCCGTGCTGTTCGGCATGATCATGGTGTTCCTGATTCTGGCGGCCCAGTACGAGAAATGGACGCTGCCGCTGGCGGTGATCACCGCGGTGCCATTCGCCGCACTGGGCGCCTTCGTGGCTGTCTGGTTTCGGGGTATCGATAACAACCTCTACTTCTCGGTGGGTTTGCTGGTGCTGATCGGTCTGGCCGCCAAGAACGCGATTCTGATCGTGGAGTTCGCGGTTATGTCGCGCGAAGAGGGCAAGTCGCCTGCGGCCGCTGCCTTTGAAGCAGCCAAATTGCGTTTTCGCCCAATCGTGATGACGTCGCTGGCCTTCATTCTCGGCTGTGTACCGCTGGCGCTGGCCACTGGCGCGTCGGCGAATAGCCGTAATGCCATCGGTACGGCTGTGGTTGGTGGCATGCTGGCGGCTACGTTCTTTGCCATTCTATTCGTGCCGCTGTTCTATGATCTGGTCGAGCGCGGCTCGGCGCGGGCCGGACGTTTGCTCAACAAAAGAAAAGATGATGAAGGCAATCCCCATGCGTAAGGCCCTTCTGCTGCTCGCGGTGGCGGGCCTGTCGGCCTGTACGCTCGGCCCGGATTATCAGCGCCCTGATATCGACCTGCCGGATTCGGCGTTCGACTCGACGCTGCTGAGCAAGAGCCAGCGCCAGGAACTGGCGTACTGGTGGACGCGGTATCGCGATCCGGTGCTCAACGAGCTGATCGACGACGCGCTGGACGACAACCTCGACGTTGCGCTGCAGGCCGCACGCTTTCGTGAGGCGCGTGCACAGCTGGGGCTGACCAACGCCGACCTCTACCCGAGTATCTCGGCACAGGCCCAGGCCGCCCGTCAGAAAAGCAGCTACATCGGCCAGGGGGGCGCGGGTTCCGGCAGTAGCGGCGTCGGCGCGGGCGCCGGCGGCTCTTCGGGTACACCGACCGCCGGTCGGCGCTCGGACTATTTCTCGGTCGCCGCGACGCTGAGCTATGAGCTCGACGTGTTCGGCGGCCTGCGTCGTGCCAGCGAGCAGGCCCGCGCCGCACTGCTCTCTTCGGCCTATACCCAGGACTCGATTCGTCTGGGCGTGGTCAGCGATGTGGTTACCAACTACATGTCGCTGCGCGCGGTCGAACGCCAGATTCGGGTGACCAAGGAAACCATCGCCACCCGCGAGCGCGGTCTCGAACTCGATCAGCAGCGTTATAAATACGGTGCCATCGACAAACTGACGCTGTTGCAGACGCGTTCGTTGCTGGAAACCGCGCGCTCACAGCTGCCGCCGCTCGAACAGCAGGCCAGCGAGCTGCGATCTGCGCTAGCGATTCTCACCGGCCGGTCGCCGGCCGAGATTCTGGCCGGGGCCGAGATCGACGATGGGTCGTTCGAAGACCTGCATCTGCCTGATGACCTGCCGGTGGTGATTCCGTCGCTGCTGGTCGAACGCCGGCCCGATATTCGCGCCGCCGAGGCGCAGCTGATCGCGGCCAATGCAAGCGTAGGCGTGGCCAAGGCGCAGTTTTTCCCGACCTTCGATCTGACCGCGATGATCGGCACCGAAGCCATCGACGTGGACGATCTGTTCGAGCCGTATTCCGAAACCCAGAGTATCGCCGGCACGATCACTGCACCGATTCTGGATTTCGGGCGTCGTCAGGCCAATTACGAAACCGCGATCGCGCAGAAGGAAGCGGCCGAAATCTCCTATCGCCAGACCTTGCGCCAGGCCTTCGCCGAAGTGCGTGACGCATTGGTCGCGGTCAACCTTACCGACGAGCGGGTGGAATCGGTTCAGCGCCAGGTCGATGCCTATCGCGAAACCGTGGAACTCGCCCAGATCCGTTACGACGTGGGGCGCACGGCGTTTTTCGACGTGCTCGATGCCCAACGTCAATTGTTCTCGGCGCAGCTGGATCTGGCCGAGGCGATTCGTGACCGCTTCACCGCAACGGCCGATCTGTTCAAGGCGCTCGGCGGCGGCTGGACCGAAAACAGCGATTCGCTGAATGATGGTCTGCAGGCGGTCAGCGACTCCTATGGCCCGCAATCGGAAGATCGCACAGAACCTGACGCGCGTGACGTGTCAGAATAGGAAACCCGTTCGTTTCCTATCGAGCCTTTGTGCCGCACGTCGCGTCGCCTACGTCGAATCTGTATCGCATCGAAGCGCGCTCTGACGGCGTCGCCCTGCTGCTGGCGGGCGACTGGGGCGCAGCACTTCATGTGCCGACCGTCCAGAGCCTGACCGCACAGCTGCTCGAGGCACGTCGCGACGCGGACATGCCGGTGCTCGTCGACGGCAGCGAACTCGCCAGTGCCCACCCGCGGGTTGCCGCAGTGGTCTATGGCGTCAACGCGCAACTGCGCGAGCAGGCGTGCGATGTGCGCTACCAGTCGCTGCCGCAGAGCGTCGATGCGCTGGTTACCCTCGCGCGCCCGGCCGACAGCGATCAGAACGCACGCGAGCGCAGTCACTGGCTCAACCGGCTGGGCAAACGCGGCGGTCGGCGCGTGGCTTCGGTCGCTCATACCGCCGAGCTCATCGGTAATGCGTTCGCGGCCACGCCCAAGCTCGCAGTTGGCAAGGCTCAGGCGCGCTGGGTCGATTTCATGGCCCTCATTCGCGAAACCGGGGCCGCCTCGTTGCCGGTGGTCACGGTCGTCAACCTGCTGATCGGCGCAGTGCTGGGTTTCGTGGGGGCGGTTCAGCTGGCGGCTTTTGGCGCCGGACTGTATCTGGCCGATCTGGTCGGGATCGCGGTGGCCCGCGAGATGGCCGCGATCATGACCGCGTTCATCATGGCCGGGCGCATCGGCGCCACCTTTGCCGCGCATCTGGCGACCATGGAAGCCAACGAGGAAATCGATGCGCTACGCATGATCGGCGTATCCCCCTTCGAATTTCTGGTGCTGCCGCGTCTGACCGCGATGACGCTGATGATGCCGCTGCTGTTTATCTATGCCGCCGCACTCGGCATTGGCGGCGGCATGCTCGTGGCCGATGTCGTGCTCAATACCTCGCCGGCGAGTTTTCTCGGCCGCCTGCAGGACGCGGTGGCGATGCGCCACTTCGTGATCGGTTTCATCAAGGCGGTGTGTTTCGGCATCCTCATCGCCCTGGCCAGTTGTTATCTGGGCATGCGCGCCGGGCGTAACGCCGCCGAAGTGGGACGCGCGGCCACCCGTACCGTGGTGGTGTCGATTATCGGTATTATCGTGATCGATGCGATCTTCGCGCTGTGCACGAACGCGTTGGGGGTCTAGGCCATGGCCGAGCTCGATGCCTCGCAGCCACTGCCGGATACCGGCATTGCCGTACGTGATCTCACCCTGGCCTATGGTGATACGGTAGTTCAGCAGGATCTGTCGTTTCAGGTGCGCCCGGCCAGTATCTTCGTGATCATGGGTGTCTCCGGCTGTGGCAAGAGCACGTTGCTACGCCACATGATCGATCTGGAACAGGCCGAGCAGGGCGATGTGGTCTTCGACGGCCAGCGGCTGTGGAGTGACGACAGCGCCCAGCGCCAGGCCCTGCAGCGGCGCATTGGCGTGCTCTTTCAGAGTACTGCGTTGTGGAGTTCCATGAGCGTGGGCGAGAACGTGGGTCTGCCGTTGCAGCTGCATACCCGGCTGAGCGCGGCGGAAATCCGCGACCAGGTGGCATTCAAGCTCGCGCTGGTGGGCCTGGCCGGTCAGGAGTCACGCATGCCCAGCGAGCTGTCGGGTGGTATGCAGAAAAGAGCCGGACTGGCGCGTGCGATCGCGTTGGACCCGGATTATCTGTTTCTCGACGAACCCAGCGCGGGGCTTGACCCGATCACCTCTCAGCGTCTGGATTCACTGATAATGAACCTGCGCGACGCCCTGCAATTGAGCGTGATAGCGGTCACGCATGAGCTGCCCAGCATCTTTACCATCGCAGACGACAGTATCTATCTCGACAACGAAAGCCGCCGCGCGATTGCGCATGGTGATCCGCGTACGCTTGCGGAACATGCCGAACACGCACGCGTGCGGGCATTTCTCAATCGGCAGCCGATAGTGGCCGACGACGGCCCGTCGTAACGTCATCTCGACCCGGGGTTCTCTAATGGCAAGCAACCGCAGCTATACGGTTATTGGTCTGTTCATGCTCGGCGCGATCGTACTGACCGTGGTCGGTATTCTCGCGCTGGGCGGCAACCGGATCTTTTCCAACAGCCGCCAGGCAATCATCTTCTTCGACCAGTCGGTCCTCGGGCTGACCAATGGTTCCAAGGTGCTGTTTCGCGGCGTGCAGGTCGGCACGGTCAAGAATGTGCAACTGCGTCTGGACCCGAAAGCCGGCAAGTCCCGTATCGGCGTGACCATCGAAATGGCCGGCAACAATACGGTCATGATGAATGGCGCGCCGCCCAGTGCCCAGCTCAGTACCGAAGAACTGGTCGCGCGTGGTCTGCGTGCCCAGCTGGTCGTTTGGAGCTACGTCACCTCGCAGCTGGCGGTCAATCTGGATTTCCAGCCCGACAGCAAGCCGAAGTTCGCGGTCGATCGCGCCGATGTCGAGTTGCCCGAAATTCCGGCTGTGCCATCGCAGATCGAACAGCTCAAGGATACGGTCACGGGCCTGCCGTGGAAGGAAACGCTGGAGACCGTGAACGAAACCATGGAATCCGTTGTCACCCTGGCCAACGACATGGACCAGTTGCTCAACCGAATGGGGCCAAACCTGGAGAAGACAACGAACACCACGCGTGAAGCAATCGCCGCCGCACGTGACGCGGTATACATGAACAGCCGCCAGTTCGAAAAAACGCTCGAGAGCGTGCGTGCGCTAACCGATAACGTGAACACGCAGATCGAATCGCGTGACGAACAGCTCACGCGGCTGCTCGACAACGCCGAAGCGACCAGCGCCAATCTGCAGCAGCTCTCGGAGAATCTGGAGGATCTGACCGACCCCAATTCGGGTACACGCCAGGACGTCGAAAGCGCAATCCGGGATCTGTCGGCCGGTGCGTCCTCCATGCGGCGATTTGCCGAGACACTCGAACGTGACCCCAACGCTTTGCTATTCGGTGGAGGCCAGCGATGATGAGAGAACTAGTGCGTCGCGGTGTGACCGCGCTGTTCGTGGCGACCACTGCGGCCTGTAGTGGTGTACCGCCGTTACAACAGGTTTTGCTATCACCGCCGCAGACGGCCCGTGCGACCAGTCAGGCGAGCAGTTGGCAGGTGCGTCGGGTACGCGTGCCTGAGTATCTGGATAACTACGATATTCAACTGCGTACCGACGAATACGTGCTCACGCGCATGCCGAACGCGAAATGGGCCGAACGCCTGCCGGTGGCCATGACCCGTCTGCTGCAACAGACGATCGACGAAAAACTCGTCGGCAATCGCGGGCGCGACTACGAGGTGGATGTAACGGTCGATGCGTTCGAGCCGCAGCCGTCGGGCCAGGTCGTGCTTGCCGCGCGGTGGAAGGTCACCGAGTCCAAGGGCGAAACCGTGGTCGCCCGCGACAACACGGTCATCCAGCAGAACCTGCCGGCAAGACCGCGGGATCCCGCGGCGGTCGGACAGGCGATGTCCGATGCGGTGCGTGAACTCGCCTTCGAGATCGTTGCCAATACCCGCCATTGAGTCTCGCCGCCCAAGGGCGGACAAGTCGACCCTTCGGCTGATCGGGGCGAGGTTGGACGCCTTACTGGCATGATATCGCTGGGCTCGCGACTGTGAGCCAGACAGGTCGACCGTTCAGCTCGGCGTTCGCGAAGGCGGGCCAGGGCGCGGGGGCGGACGCGCAGGCTCGGGGCGGGGAAGTGAGCGCATTGTCGATGGCAGTCGACACACGCTTTGGAGATGCAGGGCAGCCGAACGCCGGTCACTCTTCGCGCTGTCGTTTTCCTGGGTGGGCGCGCAGAGCGCTGGCTTGTGTCGGGTCTTTGCGCTGAGAGGCTGCTTTACCTCTGCCTGTCCGCGCTGATAGTGGGGTACAGACAAACAAAAGCCGCCCCTCGAGACCGAGGGGCGGCTTGTTACCGGGTCGCCGGTGGGGTCCTGTTCTATTAGAAGCGGAAACCCATCGACACTTGATAGAGAACGGCCTTGAAATCGTTGGTCGAGCTTACCGAGCCCACGTTGACCGGGCCGACCGTCGGGCTGAGCGCCGGCGCGTCTACGACGACGTTGTTGACCGTTGCTTCGACTTCCGCACAGCCTACGTACTTCACGTCGGCGGTAACGAACAGTTTCTCGCTGAGATTCACGTCCATGCCGACCTGACCGACACAGGCCACCGGCTTGGTCAGGTTGAGCGTAGGTTCGTTACCGTAGGCGTTGAGAACCTCATTGGTGACGTCGGTATCGAAGGTGTAGAGATACATCGCGCCGGCACCGATGTAGGGCTGGAACATGGTATCCACCCACGGCCGGTAGATGATCGTCAGGTTCGGTGGCAGCGCCTTGAGCGTGCCGATCTTGCGACCCAGTGCGGGCACACCGGTCGGAATGCCGCTCTGCGTTTCCGGTGCGATCGACTCGTTGATCGCGCGGCCGCTGACTTCGAAGTCGAGCTTCAAGGGCGGTGCGAGGGTGACTTCCGCGGCCAGGTGACGACCGGTCTTCGGAATATACATGCCGATGGTGCCGCCGAGCGTCGTCTTGTCGCCCACGGATGAGCCGGTGCCCTCAAGCTCGCTCGAGCCCACGCCGAATGGCTGGGCCGCCAGGCCGTTCGCGTTATCAATTCTCAGCGACGAACTGTCGCCTTCATAACTCAGATGCAGTACGCCGACGCGGTAGTAGGTGTTGTCGTGCGCGTATTTCAGTGCCCGCTCGAAGACGCCGCCGTTGTCGTCGACGGTATCGGTCTGGGCGTTCTGGCTCGTGCCCTGGGCAAAGGCCGTGCCGGCCAGCAGCATAAGGCTCGCGCCGCCCAGGAGTTTTGCCGCGTGCTGGCTCAACCGCCGGCGCGCTGGCTTGTTCTGGTGAATCATCTCCCGTCTCCCTGTTAGATTCTTGTTCGTGTTGGAGGGCGCCGCGCCGGTCTCCCCCGGCGCGGCGGCACTCAGTTGCTAGCGATTCGGAAACGCGCGGCCGCCATGGACCGCATTGCCTACGAGCTGGAACGTGAGTTCAGCAGGCTCGATGGTGGCTGTCGCCGGAATCGGTAACCCCGCCAGACTGGCTTCGGCCTCGAGCTCGATTTCGTTCGCATTCCGCAGCGAAATGACCAGCCGCCCGTTCTGTTCGAACGTCACCGGCCCTACCAGGTTGGCAACGAACTGCTGCTGGTCGAGGCTGACGTTGTCACCGTCCGGCGCGTTGGCCACCAGATTCAGCGACGCCGCGAAGCAGGGCTCGAAGTCGTATTCAACGCCGCCCGGGAACTGGCCCGTACAGCGTTCCACGATATAGCCGGTCTGATTCGGCGTGCCGGTCGGGTTGGCATCCTGGTCGTTCGGGAAGCGCAGCAGTATGCGCCCGGTGTTGATCGTCAGCAGATCCGCACCGGCCAACGTCGCGGTAGCCTCAACGCCGGTCAGGCTGGTGATACCGCCGGGCAGCAACGACACGGGCACGCACGTCCCCGGCGTTTCGCCCACAGCCGATCCGGCGTTGGGCGTGTTGCCCTCGCCGAATTGAACGGCGTCTACGCGCGCGCATTCTGTGGTCGCTTCACGAATCGCAATCGGGCGCGCGAGCGACAGATAGTTCGCATACTTGCCATCAGGGCGATTCGGGTTCTCGATCGAAGCGAGAGCGCCAATGCCGCCGGCCTCCAGCGTCAGCAAGGCGCGATTACCCGGCTGCGGCCGTTCGCCAGCGTCGACGCGGCCGTTACCGTTGGTGTCGGTTTCCGGCAGCGTGAACTGGGTGGTGTAGTAGTCGTTGTTGGCCGCAATCGCGTCGAAGGGCATGACGATATCCGGACCGCCCGCGGTGCCGGTCGACGAGTCGGTCGAGCCGGTGCCGTTGAGCGGGTCGGTGTTGAGCTGTGCACCGTCGATGTCGGCAATCACGCCGGGTACACCTTGGGTACAACGGTCGCCTTCGGTACCGCACACCACGATCCAGTAACGCGTGCCCGCCTCAAGATAGTCGGTCGGGCGAATCGTGAAGGAGCGGGTCCGGTCGTCGCCGGGGTTGGCCAGGGCGATGGCCGCGTCGACCGCGCCCACGCATTGTCCGTTCGCGTCCATCTGCTGCAGGGCGACGCTCGCGCCTTCCACGGCGTTGGGTTCGCCACTGCCAGCTGTCAGGCAGCCGTCGGCCAGCACGATCGTGCTCGCGTCCACGAACTTGGACAGAACGGCATCGACCGGGACATTGACCGGGCTTTCGAACACCGGGTAGTTGAACGCGGCATTGCTGGCCGAGCTGCCCACGCAGTTGCCGGCGGTATCGCCACCCGTGAGGAAGGAGTCGTTCACGTTATCCGTCTCGAGTGCACAAGGCACACCGGGCGATAGGGTGCCGAGCAGCGGCGGCGCGCTGTCAGTGGTCACCTGAGGCTCGGTACGGAAGTTCATGGTCAGCCGTGGGCCGGCTGCGTTGCTGCCGCTGAGCGGGTTACCGTCGAGATCTTCGATCGCGGTGTTGAGGGTGAGGGTGTAGTCCGTATCCGGCGTGAGCAAGCCGACCGGGTCCACGACCACACTGAAGCCTTCGACACGGTAGGTCGCCTCGACGGTGGTGCCACCGCCGGTGAGCTGAATATTCTGCGCGTTGACCGTGTTCGGATCGATCGGCGACGAGAAGACGATCGCCGGACTGGATTCGATCGGGAAGCTGTTGATCGCCGCGCTGTTGTCGGTCTGGATATTGCCGTCGATACACAGGGGTTCGGGCAACACGGTCGGCGCGACGCCCTGGCTCGCGTAAATGGCGTTATAGCCCGCCGAGCCGAAGGCATACAGACAGGCACTGGGCGAGCGCGCGGTGATGACCGGGCCCACCGAATCCTCGGTGCCACTGCCGCCTTGACCATCGGTCGGGTTGGCCGGCAGCACCAGCGTCAGCTGGAAGTTGACGGTGGCGTTATCGGTACGGTTCACGTTGATGGGGAAGGTGCCCAGGGTGCTGATTTCCAGATCGCCGTTGTCGCGCGGTATGGCCAGGCCTGCTGCCTGGATATTGAGCACGCTCTGGTTGAACACGCCGTTGGCCAGCTGCTGGATGACGAAGTTTCGCGAATCCGAGGCCAGGGCGGCGGTTACCAGCGTGCCGATACCCAGATCGAAGCGCAGCTGTACCGCCGTGGGGGTTTCCACGTTGCGGTAGTCGTTGCTCATCAGATAGACGCTGACGTCGTTGATGAAGTTGACGTCGATCGGGCCGCTGTCGATCGGGGTTTCAACGCCCAGTTCCTCGCCGCCGAGGAATAGCTTGAGGCCCTTGAGCTGGAACTTCTGGCCGGCACGAATCACCGCCGGAATAACGTCGTCATAGCCGGCGGTGCCTGGGGTGGCGAGCGTGGTGGCAACGCGGTTGCGAATCGGCGGGTTGGCGTTGGCGTCGCCCGAGCCGAGCACCGGTTGGTCGTTGCTGCCGATCAGCTGCGAGTCGATGTCAATGTTGTTGATCGGCAGGCCGGTCAGCAGGTTGTCGGGCAGATCGGCCACGTCATCGGCCGAGCTGTCGTCTTCGATGACCAGCATCTGGTCGGTTGGCTGATCGCCCAGGGTCAGCACCGTACGCTGCTGGCTGCCTGCGGTCAGAGACTTGCCGAATACCGACGTAATACCGTCCGTCCAGCTGACGGTATAGTTGCCAGGTGCAAGATCCTCGTTGGGATCGAACACGATATAGCGGCCGAGCGCGGTCAAGCGCGCATCCGTCACGGCGCCGTCGGGGCCTTCAACCGTGAAGGTCTGGTTGTTGACCGTGGCGGGGTCAACCGGTTCGTTAAGAATCACGCGAATCGCGTTGAACTGCGTGAACACGCTTTGACGATTGGTTTCGGGGTTCGTTTCGCCCGGGGTCACGGTAGTGACCTGGAAGGCGCCGTCAGCGGGCCGACCTTCGGCCGGACGGCTGCGGAAGGTAAACAGCGTAGCGCCGGCATCGAAGCGGGTATTGCCGCCCGACAGAGCCTGGGTTGCCACGACCGAATAGTCACGGTTCGGCAACAGCGGCCCGTTGGGCACCAGGCGCAGGATGTTGGGTCGGTCGGCGTCGCGTTCGACCGTAATACCCGGCTGCGCGGTGCTGCCGTCGACCTGCAGCTCGAGCGCATCGCTCACGTCGCCGGAAACGCTGCCGTCGAAATTGACGACCATCAACGTATCCAGCAGCACATCCTGCTGGCCGTTGAACGGATAGGTGAAGTTCAAGCCACCGGCGGTGACTTCGCTTCGTGGATTGGACTCGCCGTTGTCGCCGCCACCGCCGCTCGAACAGGCAGGCAGAACGGCTGCAGCCGCGATGAAAAGCGCGGCCACGGCGAGGCGGCTACGGCGCGGTGGGCGCGCGTTGTACGCGCCGGTGGGCGTCGTGTCCGAGTCCTGAACGGAATCGGCACAACGCATCCGAAGAGAATGCATCGATAGCACGGCTTGTCTCCCTAGCTGTGAGCGCATCATTGCGACACGCGTTCTTTTTAGAATACCCGTCGACGACGATAAACGAGATTGATACGGCACGCCATACACGGCAGGAAAATATTTAATACCCTTGATTTTTGCCGCATTGCAGCAAACGTTCATTCGCCGGTTCAGGCGAGGCAAATCACACGTATTTTCAAGGCTTACAGGCGCTTGCCGATAGCTCTAGGTTGGATACGACCCGCCCGCGAGGCGCAACTGGGGCGATCGGTGGATACCGTAAAACCAGAGGGATTCGCGCAAAATGCGCAAAATGGCGCGGGTAATAGTGGTTTCCCGGCAGGTTCTGCGGCTGCCTCGAGAAAGGCGTGTTAACTCACTGTTTTAAGGAGACTCGCTGCCGTCGGCACCGTGGCGCGGACGAGGCGATGGCCGATGGTGGCCTCGAATCACGGGTCATTCACAGAATGTTTGCCGGTGGTGGTCAGATAAGCCCAGGTTTACGCTGAAAGAAACGTACAGATGTGATCCGCGATCGTCTGCGGCTTCTGAAGATGGAGCATGTGACCGCAGCCGTCCACCACGATATGACGCAGATCGGCGAAACAGGCGCGCCGCTCGGCCATTTCGGCTTCCCCGCAAAAGTATTTCGCTGGCGAATCACCGCCGTCGATACATAGAACGTGTGCCGATACCTCCCGCCACAGCGCCTTGGCTTCGGCAGCTCGAAATGCGTAGGGCAGTGGTACGCGGTGCCAGGGGTCGACCCGCATGCGCCGCCGTCCGTCCTCGTCCTCGATTTCGGTCCACTGTTCTGCGAGGTTTCGTGTGATTGTGTCGTTAAGCTCCGGATAGCGTTTGGCGATGCGCGATGCGGTGGTATCCAGATCGTCGTAGACCTTTTCACTCGGTGGTAGGGCGTGTGCGTCGAGCCAGCGGCGATAGCGATCGGGTACCCCCGCGACGCTGCTGTCCGGCACATTCAGGCTGTCGAGTGTGACCAGGTGCGATATGCGTTCGGGGCGGGTGCCGGCATAGAGGCTGGCCACCTGGCCGCCCATGCTATGAGCGATGAGTGCAACGGGCGCGTCGCGACCAACGAGCGTGTCCAGCAGTCGTTCCAGATCGAGTAGATAGTTCGGAAACCAGTAGCTGTCGTTGATGGCCGTGGTGGCGCCATGGCCACGCCAGTCGGGCGCGATGTAGTGATAGCGGTCTGGCTCGATGGCCTGCATGGCGGCGACCAGGGGCTCGAAGCTGGCGCCGGTGTCCATAAGACCGTGCAACAAAACCAGAGGCTGGCCGCTCGGGTTGCCGGCTTCGCGCACCGCGTAATCGATTTCGCCAAGACGTACCGAGCGGATGAAAGCGCATAAATTCATATCGTGACCTGTCGAGAATGACGCGCTGCGCGGGCATGAACGACCGCCTGGCGCCAGTAGAAAACAACGAGTGCACCCAGAATGATCGTAATCGCGGTCAGTGTGGCCTGGGTGGGTATCTCGCTTAGAAACAGCCCGGCCCATAGTGTGCCGAAAACGGTTTCCAACAACATGAGCAGGCTGACCTCGGGCGCGGGCAGATAGCGCGGGCCGCGGCCGATCAAGGCGAAGGCAAGCGGTAGCGAGATCGCAATGCCGGCGAGGGCGGCGATGCCCGGTCCTGCCAGCGAGAACGGCTGGGCGAAAAAGGCGGTGGCAGTGGCGATGATCAGGCCGCCGAGTGCCAGTCCAGGCAAAGTATCGCCTTGGCCGGTGGCCCGCATGACAACGAACATTGCACCAAACACCATCGCGGTTGCGATACCCGCGAATCGCCCGATCAGGCTACCCGCGCCGCCGAGCGCGATCATCAACAGCCCGGCCGCGATCACGGCTGCGGTCAACCAGGTGCGTAGCGGCGCACGTTCGCCCAGAAACACCACGCTGAACAACGCAGCAAAGATCGAGGCCGTGGCGAGGCAGCCCAGCGTATCCGCGATGGTGGTGTGGGCAATGGTGAACACGAACAGTATGTTGCTGAGCGCAAACAGCACGCCCAAACCCCAGCCCAGCGGACTGCGCAGTGCCTTGAAGATCGGCCGTGCATCGCCGCGTTCGCGCCAGAGGAGATAGCAGGCGAGCCCCACGGCCAGCGCTACGCCGCGCCAGAACAGTGTCGTCGCGATATCGGTATCGAGCAGCCGGATAAGAATCGAGTCCGGGCTGAGGACCAGAACGCCGGTGCCGGTCAGAATGACGCCACGAGCGCGACCGCTCAAAATGCGCAGCCGAAATACGGCACAGCGGTTTGTAAGACTACGCGTTCGCTGCGTTGTCGTAGGGTTCGATTACGCGATGGATGAACTCGAGTTTGCGCCGTGCGCCCGCGTTGAGCACGAACGGATAAGCGTCGGCCAGGCCCATACTGCGATTGACTGCGTTCATGCCAATGGCCAGATGAGTCCAGCGGTGCATCAGACCGTCGAACTCCTGTGCCTGTTTCTGCCAGGGCGGGCGTGCCACCAGCTGGTATTCGGTTGCCGTATCGAGTGTGTCGCGAATGTGCAGATAGTGTGCCCACGATTCAGCCCAGTCCTCCCAAGGATGGGCCGAAGCATAGGGGGTTACGAAGTGCTCTTGCCAGTTTGCCGGCGCGCCATTGGCATAATGCTGCTGCAACGATTGGCCATAATCGGCTCGCTCGTCGCCGAACAGTGTCCGGTATTCGCCGATCCAATCGGTTTTTTCGATCAGCCGCGCCCAGTAATAGTGGCCGATCTCGTGGCGGAAATGGCCGATGAGGGTGCGGTAGTGTTCGCCCATCTGCTCGCGCATGCGGGCCCGCGCGACGTCGTCGGCTTCGGCAATATTGATAGTGATGGCGCCGTTGGCATGGCCGGTGGTCACTTGGGCCTGGCCGGCGAGCGGTTCGGTGAACTCGGTTTCGGCGTCGGCATCGGCCAGAAAGTCGAAACACAGGCCGAAGTCCGGGTCTTCGTCGCGGCCCACGATCGGCAGGCCGAGCTGGCGTAGATTGAATATCAGGTGGCGCTTGGCGTTTTCGAGCCGAGACCACAGTTCCAGATGTCGCGGTGCGTCGAGATCCGGAATGGTGCGCGTGAGTCGGCATGAGGGGCAAAAATGGTGCGGGGATTCGTCGGGTACGAGCCAGTTGCAGACATTGTGCTGCGTATAGTTCTGGCACAGCCGATAGACGCGGCCGGTGACGCTGCCGGCCGCGGGCACCCGCCAGCGGCCATCGCCGGTTGCTTCCAGTGCGGTCATGAGCATCGCTTCGGGGGCGAAGCCAAGGGTTCGCTCGCAGACCAGGCAACGGGTATTGCGAAAAAAGATCGAATTGCCGCACTGGCAGTAGAAGTCACGCATGGCGTCGAAAGTCGCCTCGCCGGCTGGAAGGGCAGATCGCTATCATTGCTGAAAATAGCGGCTTTGGATCGTGTCGTTGATCGTACTGAGTTCAATCTGCATACGATCGAGGAATTCGCTCAGTCGGTAGCCGGTGAGCGTGCCGGGGTCCACATCGTTGAGTACCTGGACTGCGCTGTCGACGGCGCCCACGCAACGCGAGGAGGTGGGCAGTCGAACCAGCCGATCGGTGGCGGCGTTCAGACAAAAGCGTACCGAGCGGGGGAACGCGCTGTCGGCGAGCAGAAACCGGATCACGCCGGCGCCGGTGACGCGCACGCGTACGTGACGACGGTACATCTGAAAGGCGCTCAGCGATTTCAAGACGCTGATCCATTGGACGGTCTGGTAGGGCCGCAGTTCGCTGATGTCCTCGTCCAGAAGGTCCGCGCTGCGCACATCGATGATGCGTGTGGTCATGTCCGCACGCTCGAGCTGCAGGCCCAGCATGAACATGTCGTATGCCGCATCGCGACTCATGCCGGACTCGATCAGCCCGGCCATGTGCCGTGCGTTGCGCACGACATGGTCCATTACCCGCGATCGGGCGAGCCGGCTTCCGATATGCTCGCCTTCATCGGCGATGAACAGATGCAGGCCGTTGATATCCTCCCAGACTTCCCGCGGCACCAGATCGCGGGCGCTGCGCAGGTTTTCGCGTGCGCTGGCCAGGCAGCTGGCGATCGAGCTCGGATGCAGCCGGTCGGCCACCAGGAAACGCATGACGTTGGCTTCGCTGTCGTCAGGGTAGCGCTGCGCGAACAGATCCTCCGCGCCGACGATCTCGACAAGCGCGCGCCAATCGAAAGCCGTGGCACGTGGCATATCGAGCAACAAAAGGCTGGTTGCGTTGATCAGGCGCGATGTGGATTCAGCGCGCTCGATATAGCGTCCGGCCCAGAACAGATTCTGTGCGAGTCTCGAGAGCATGCTCAGACCTCCTCGTCCGCGACGATCCAGGTGTCCTTGCTGCCGCCACCCTGAGAGCTGTTCACGACCAACGAGCCTTCGCGCAGGGCGACGCGGGTGAGTCCGCCCATGGTCACGAATGCATCGTCGTCCGGGCGCGAAACGATGAACGGCCGCAAATCCACATGGCGCGGCCGCGCGCTGCCGTCGATGAGCGTCGGCGCGGTCGACAGGGCGAGCGTGGGCTGGGCGATATAATTGCGTGGGTTGCGCTGGATCAGCTCGGCGAACTGCTTGCGCTCGGCAGCCGTCGAGCGTGGCCCGATCAGCATGCCGTAGCCGCCGGACTCGTTGGCCGGCTTGACCACCAGCGAATCCAGATTGGCCAGTACGTGCTCGCGATGCGTGTCGTTCATGCATAGCCAGGACGGCACGTTCGGTAGCTTGGCGTCCTGATCGAGGTAGTAGCGGATGATCTCGGGCACGAACGCATAGACGACCTTGTCGTCGGCCACGCCTGCGCCTGGCGCGTTGGCGATGGCGACATTGCCGGCCCGCCAGGCGCGCATGAGCCCGGCCGTGCCGAGCATGGAGTCCGCGCGAAAGACCTCCGGGTCGATAAAGGCGTCGTCCACGCGCCGGTAGATCACATCCACGCGCTGTGGGCCGTAGATCGTGCGCGCATAGACACAATCGTCGCTGTCCACGAACAGATCGCTGCCCTGAACCAGTTCGGCGCCCATCTGGCCGGCCAGCCATACATGCTCGAAAAACGCGGAATTGAATACCCCCGGTGTGAGTACCGCGACATTCGGGGTCACGTCCTTGCGCGGCGATAGCGCGTTGAGCGAATCCAGCAGTTCGCTGGCGTAGTCGTCGACCGGCAGGATGTTGTGCTGGGCGAACAGCTCCGGGAACACGCGTTTGGAGACGAGCCGGTTTTCCACCATGTAGGACACGCCCGATGGCACACGCAGATTGTCCTCGAGTACATAGAACTCGCCGGCACCGTCGCGCACCAGATCCGAGCCGCAGATATGCGCCCAGATATCGCCGGGCGGGCGCATGCCGACGCATTCGGGGCGAAAGTTCACCGATTGCGCAAGCACCTCGCGTGGGAATACGCCGTCGGCCACGATGCGTTGATCGCCGTAGAGATCGGCCACGAACAGGTTGAGCGCGGTCACGCGCTGTTGCAGGCCTTCGCGCACGCGATCCCATTCCGACTTGGGAATGGGGCGCGGCAGGATATCGAACGGCCAGGCCCGATCGATCATTCCCGCATCGGAATACACGGTGAATGTAATGCCCATCGATTTGATCGCCAGATCGGCGGCCGCACGCCGGGTTTCCAGCTCGCTGCGGCCGAACTCGCCGAGATGGCGCACCAGCGCATTTGCCGCGCTGCGGGGACGGCCCGCGTCGTCGAAGGCCTCGTCAAAAAAACCGGGGCTTTGATAATCCCGCCACAAGTCGTTCATGAATAGATGCTTCCCATCGACGAATCACGCAGGTCGCGGATTTCTATGCAAGACGTAGACCGTAATCTTCAAGGAATCTCTGTATAACCTGTCGCGGTCGCGCCGGCGTGCTTTGCGCGTGGCTGGCAAGGAGAGGCAGACGTAACGTGCTGGTTGCACGGTGCGCCTGCCTCGACGCCGACCAGGCGCGCGCAAAGCCCTGGCCCCTGTGGGGTTCGGCCTCAAATGCGCCGCGACTGCGTTGTGCGAGCTTGACCTGCCAATGAGGCAGGCGCTGCGCTCGCACGCCTTGTCGCAACGCATTTGAGGACTCGAACGCGAACCGCGAGAGGTTATGCAGAGATTCCTTAAACAGCGTGCTAGACTCCCCGGCTTGTTTTCGAGAGTTATTCGGGCATGGCGGATACAACGACCGCAGCCGGTGCCGGCGTCGTGTTCAAGGGTCGTATGATGACCCTGACGGTGCTCGAGGTCCGCGAGACTGACAGTACACGTATTTCACAGCAGATTGACGACCAGATGGCGCGTGCGCCCGGTTTTTTCGAGCGCATGCCGGTTTTGCTGTCCTTGCCCGAGCAGGTGCCCGACCTGAGGGGTCTGCGCGATATCATTCGCGCTGCAGGCATGATTCCGGTCGGCGTGCTCGACCCCACGCCCGAGGTGCGCGAGGCCGCCGAAGCCGCCGATCTGGCGACCATGGATTCGCCAGCGCGTGGCGCGGCCAAGGCGACCGCCGAAACCGGCGCCGAGCAGCCGCAGGCCGCGCAGCAGCCGGCCAGCGAAAAGCCCGCGGCAGAGCCGGTCAGGCGCGAGGAGCCGCCCCGCACGCCCACGCGGCTGATTACCAAGCCGGTGCGTTCGGGCCAGCAAATCTATGCGCGCGGCGGCGATCTGGTGATTGCCACCTCGGTGTCCGAGGGGGCCGAGGTGCTCGCCGATGGGCATATTCATATCTACGGTGCGCTGCGAGGCCGCGCACTTGCCGGTGCGACCGGCGATACCGAAGCACGGATCTATTGCCGGCGCTTCGAACCGGATCTGGTCGCGATCGCGGGCTGTTACAAGGTTGCCGACGCGATCGAAGAGGGGGTACGTTCCAGGGCCGTATCGGTTCGCCTGGATAACGATAACTTGAGCATCGAATTGCAGGAGTAAAGAGTGGCAAAGATCATCGTCGTCACGTCCGGCAAGGGCGGGGTCGGCAAGACCACCACCGCCGCTTCCTTTGCGGCCGGGCTTGCCATGCGGGGGCACAAGACCGTCGTCATCGATTTCGATGTCGGTCTGCGTAATCTCGATCTGATCATGGGTTGCGAGCGCCGCGTGGTGTTCGATTTCATCAACGTCATCAGCGGCGAGGCCAACCTCAAGCAGGCGCTGATTCGCGACAAGCGTTATGACAACCTGTATATCCTTGCCGCATCGCAGACCCGCGACAAGGACGCGCTGAACCAGGAGGGCGTGGAACGCACGCTCAACAAGCTCGCCGAAGACTTCGAATACATCATTTGTGATTCGCCGGCCGGTATCGAAACCGGTGCGATCATGGCGATGTACTTCGCCGACGAAGCACTGGTAGTCACCAATCCGGAAGTCTCCTCGGTACGCGACTCCGACCGTGTGCTGGGCATGCTGTCGTCCAAGACCAAGCGCGCCCAGGAAGGCGGCGAGCCGGTCAAGGAACATCTGGTGGTAACCCGCTATGCGGCCAGTCGTGTAGGCAAGGGCGAGATGCTGTCGCTCGACGATATCAACGATATCCTGGGTATTCCGCTTCTTGGCGTCATTCCGGAATCCGAGAAGGTGCTCAACGCCTCCAACTCGGGCATGCCGGTGGCCATGGAAGACAACGCCGATGCCGGCCAGGCCTATCTCGATCTGGTGGCGCGTTTTCTGGGCGAGAACCGCCCGATGCGCTTCACCCAGGCCAAGAAGAAGTTTCTCGACCGGCTGATGGGGAGGTAACGGACCATGGGTTGGCTCGACGTATTCCGAAGCGAGAAAAAGACCTCGGCGCAGATGGCCAAGGAGCGTCTGCAGGTGGTGGTCGCGCACCGGCGCAGTGGCGGTGGCGATCACCCGGCGTATTTCCCGCAACTGCAGCAGGACCTGCTGGCTGTTTTGCGTAAATACGTGCAGGTTGGCGACGACGCGGTGCAGATGGAAATCGAGCGCGAAGGCGATCTCGAGGTGTTGGAACTCAATATCACCCTGCCTGAAGACGCCCGTCACTAGACCAGGCTATAAAAAAATATGAAACAGCCGGAGGAGCTGGCATGCCCACGACAGAGCAGACGTTCGATTACATCATCGTGGGTGGCGGCTCCGCCGGCTGTGTTCTCGCCAATCGACTGAGCGCCGATCCCGATGTCTCGGTGTGCATGCTCGAGGCTGGGCCGGCGGACTGGAACCCGCTGATTCATATCCCGATCGGCATCATCGGCCTGATGTGGTCGAAGATGTTCAACTGGGCGTATTACACAGCGCCGCAGAAGCACATGAATTCGCGCGAGATGTTCTGGCCGCGCGGCAAGACGCTGGGCGGTTCCAGTTCCATCAATGCCCAGTGCTATACGCGCGGCAATGCCTGGGATTACGACCACTGGGCCGAACTGGGCAACCGTGGCTGGGGCTTTGACGAAATGCTCGGCTATTTTCGTCGCTCGGAAAAATTCGAGGCCGGTGCCAGCGAATACCACGGCGCCGAGGGCACGTATTGCGTGAGCGCTCCGCGCCACGTCAATCCGCTCAATCAGGCTTTTATCGACGCAGCCCAGGCGTGCGGTCTGCCGCGTAACGATGATTTCGGTGGTGCCACCGAAGAAGGGGTGGGGCTGTATAGCGTGGCTCAGAACAACGGCCGGCGCTGCAGCAATGCCGATGCCTTCCTGCATCCGGTGGCGGATCGCAAGAACCTCACCGTCATCACCCGGGCGCGGGCGAAAAAGATTCAGGTTGAAGGCAAGCGCGCGGTGGGCGTGACCTACAAGAAAGGCTGGTTCGGCGGCGATCATACGCTGCGCGCCAGGCGGGAGGTGCTGCTGTGTGGCGGTGCGATCAACTCGCCGCAATTGCTGTTGCTCTCCGGTATCGGGCCTAAATCCGAAATCGAGCCGCACGGTATCCCGCTCGTCCACGAGCTCAAGGGTGTGGGGCGCAATCTCCAGGATCACCTCGATGTCAGCGTAATCGACATCGAAAAGACCAAGCTCAGCCTACGACTGGGGCCGAAGTTTCTGTTCATCGAGGCGCCCAAGGCGGTCTATCAGTATTTCGCGCAGGGACGCGGACAACTCACCAGCAATGTCGCCGAATCCGGCGGTTTTGCCCGTAGCGACGAGGGCCAGCCCCGGGCCGATCTGCAGCTACATTTCATTGCTACTATCGAGCAGGATCACGGCCACAATCTGTGGAACACGATCAAACACCACGGCTATACGCTGCGCGTGTGTGACCTGCGGCCGAAATCACGTGGATATATCGGCCTGAAAAGCGCCGATCCCATGGCCGATGCCCTGATCGACCCGAATTATCTCGATCACCCGGACGATCTCGCCCAGTTGGTCAAGGCTGTGAAACTCGGCCGGCGCATCCTGCATGCCGAACCACTGGCCAAGCATCGCGACCGTGAGCTCGAGCCAGGCGAAACGGTCACGGACGATGCAGCGATCGAGGCCTTCATCCGCGAGCGCGCGGAAACGATCTACCACCCGGTCGGCACCTGCAAGATGGGCCACGACGACGAAGCCGTGGTCGACGACCGCCTGCGTGTGCACGGCATGCAGGGGCTGCGCGTGGTCGATGCCTCGATCATGCCGACGCTGGTTGGTGGTAATACCAATGCACCGACCACCGCTATCGCCGAAAAGGCGGCCGATATGATCCGGGAGGATCACGCTGCGACCTGACCTGGCGGGTCGAATGCGCCATTTAGGTGGGCGCATGATTTCCGTTCGGTAACCAGACGGCGGCTGCACTCGTGGTTTCTAGCGCATGGCGGCGCTTTCATCGCCGCGGGGCCGAAAACCGCCGTTCACCTCCTGCGCCGGTGTTTGCCTGAGCCTGCGATAAATACGTGCATGCACAATCGGGGTATGCGCGGCTAGCGCTGTAAGCGCCCTGCGCCCAGGTTCGATAACGGCGCTATTGACCGGCGCCACGGAACCTTCATACCGCCAGCGCCCCTCGACTGCAGGCGCGCATCCCCTGGCCGATAGTTCGTCACGACCGGCTTGCAGCCGCAGCATCCTTCGGATACCTTCGCATTAATTATTAGCCAAGGCTAACAATAACTGCAAAATGAAAGAAACAGCGCTTTCAGCCATTCCAGCACGGGGACGTGGCTTTGCCGGCTTCGGGCGTTTCAATGCCCGCTGGCTGGTGCCGTTGGTGTTGTCCGTGTTGGTGGTCAGCGGTACCGACCTCGGACTGCTCGTGCGCGATACGCTTGCCGAGGCCTATCTGCAGGTCACGGTATTCGTGGCCGCGACCCTGATCGCGATCTATGCGCTCGAGCAGCGTTTTGCCTTCGATCTGAATACGCGGATGGCGCAGGCCGGTGTTGGTCAGGTGCCAATCGCGGCTTGTCTGGGTCTGTTGCCCGGTTGTGGCGGTGCCATCGTCGTGGTCACCCAGTTCGTGAATGGACGTATTGGCTTCGGCGCGCTGGTCGCGGTGCTCGTTGCGACCATGGGCGATGCCGCGTTCTTGCTCATCGCCGCCGCGCCGCAGACCGCCGGGGTGGTGCTTGGCGTGAGTTGGCTGTGTGCGGTGGCGTTCGGCTGGGCGATAGACGGGTTGCATGGGCGCGATTATCTGCGGCCGCGGCCTGTTGCCAGCCAGGCTCAGGGGTCGTGTGTCGTCGAGCCAGGCGGTTTCGGGCTGACCATTGACCGTGCTTGGCTGGGGTTGTTGGTCGCGGGCACACCGTTGGCGGTGGCGATCGCCTTTCAGCAGGACCCAAACGCCTGGTTTGGCGGGTTTGCCGTCTATGAGCCGGTGACCTGGTTCGGCTGTGTGGCCGCGATCGCGGCCACGGCCCTATGGGCATCGCGTATCGACGAGTCCCGCACGCACAGCGTAGCGAGGCCGCCGGCCGCAGGCCCGACCAATCCGGTATCGGTGGCATCCGGGCCGTTGGCCTGGGCACGCCAAGCGCGCTTCGATACGACGTTCGTAACGGTGTGGGTGATCGCGGCCTTCCTGTTATTCGAGTTGGGTATTGTTGCCACCGGTATCGCCCCCGAGGCGTGGTTCGTGGCGGCCGCGCCGCTGATGCCGCTGATCGGGGGGCTGGTTGGCTTCATTCCCGGTTGCGGGCCGCAGATTCTGTTGACTACGCTTTATTTGAGCGGGATCGTGCCGCTATCGGGGCTGCTCGCCAATGCAATCGCCAACGATGGCGACGCGTTGTTTCCGGCGATTGCGCTGGCGCCGAAAGCGGCTGTCATGGCCACGCTCTACTCGGCGATACCCGCCTTGCTGGTCGGTTACGGCGCCTTCGCGCTGGGGTACTGACGTGATAACGCGTTTGACCGGCGCGTCGCAGCCCGGTCGCGGGCGCCGAGCCGCCGGCGTCTGCGCGAGTGCAGCCGACTGCGACGAGTCAAAAGGCCGGCTGGCCCGTGCCGGCTGTATCGAAACGGGTCGATTGGGTCGCTTACGATATCGCTCTAATCGAACTGCGTAAGCCATCCGGCGGCGGATGTACGCGGTGTCCGTGGGGCGATGGTCGCATCAACAAAAAAGGCCGCTGGCGTAGTGCGCAGCGGCCTCGATCGAGTCAGCATGCACCGTCATGGGTGCGTGCCGGTTACTTGTCGCGCAGATCCTTGCGCAGGATCTTGCCGACATTGGACTTCGGCAGTTCGTCGATAAAGGCGACCTGCTTGGGCACCTTGTAGCCCGTCAGCTCCTTGCGGCAGAACTCGATGAGTTCGTCCTCGGTCAGGCTATCGTCCTTCTTGACCACGAAGACCTTCACGGCTTCGCCGGTCTTTTCGTTCTCGACGCCGATACAGGCGGCTTCGAGTACCTTCGGATGCTGGGCGACGACGTCTTCGATCTCGTTGGGGTAGACGTTGAAGCCGGACACGAGAATCATGTCCTTTTTGCGGTCGACGATATAGAAAAAGCCTTGGTCGTCGTAATTGGCGACGTCGCCAGTGCGCAGGTGCTCGCCGAAGAAGGTCTTTTCGTTTTCCTCGGGCTTGTTCCAGTAGCCGGCCATCACCTGCGGGCCTTTTACGCACAGCTCGCCCGGTTCACCCGCACCGACTTCATTGCCGTCGTCGTCGCGGATCGAGACTTCCGTGGAGGGCAGCGGCAAGCCGATGGAGCCGTTGTAGTCGTCGAGGTCGAGCGGGTTGATACACACGCCCGGCGAGGCTTCGGTCAGGCCATAGGCTTCGATCAGCGGAATGCCGGTAATCTTTTTCCATTTCTCGGCCACCGCGCGCTGTACCGCGGCGCCACCGCCCAGGGTGATCTTCAGGCGCGAGAAATCCAGTTTGGCGAAGCCGTCGTCGTTGACCAGCGCATTGAACAGGGTGTTCACGCCGGTAAAGGCGGTGGGCTGGTGCTTTTCGAATTCCTTGACCAGCGCGGGAATATCACGCGGGTTGGTAATCAGTACGTTCTTGCCGCCCTGCTGGAAAAACACCAGGCAGTTCGCCATGAGCGCGAACACGTGGTAGAGCGGCAGGGGCGTGATGATCAGTTCCTTGCCCTTGTCGGTCCAGGGATCGAGCCAGGTCTGGGCCTGAGCGATATTGGCGACCATGTTCTTGTGCAGTAGCACTGCACCCTTGGCCAGGCCGGTCGTGCCGCCGGTGTATTGCAAAAAGGCGATATCGTCGGGTTTGACGCCTGCCGGCTTGAACGTCTGTTTGGCGCCCTTGGCCATCGCGTCGTTGAACTTGACCGCGCCCGGCAGCTTGAAGCTGGGCACCATGCGTTTGACGTATTTCACCGCGAAGTTGACGATCGTGCCCTTGACCGTAGGCAGGCAATCGCCGATCTGGGTGGTGATGATCGCTTCCAGCGGCACCTTGTCGACGATTTGTTCGAGCGTGGCCGCGAAGTTCTCCACGATCACGATCGCGCGCGCGCCGGAGTCGGAAAGCTGGTGTTCGAGTTCGCGCGCGGTATAGAGCGGGTTCACATTCACCGCCACCATGCCTGCGCGCAGGATGCCGAACAGCGCAATCGGATACTGGAGCAGATTGGGCATCATGATCGCGACGCGATCACCCTTGGAAAAACCGAGATCGTTCTGCAGGTAGGCAGCGAAATCGCGGCTGCGGGCCTCGATATCGGCATAGCTGAGTTCGCAGTCCATGTTGCTGAAGGCAACGGCGGAATTGAACTCACGACAGCCGCCTTCGATCAGATCGACGAGCGTTTCGCTCGAGTCGATATCGATTTCCTTGGCGACGCCCTCGGGGTAACGGTCCAGCCAGATTTTATTCACGAATTCTCCTCATGGATCGGCGATGTCGCCGGCGCGCGCGAACGCGCAGGCGTTGTCTACGGTATCGCAGTCACGCCGCGAATGCATGGGAAAAACCATTATCGCGGCGTGATCGGTGCGGGTTCGGCGTTCTTCAGCGCAATTCTTTGCGCAGTATCTTGCCAACGTTGGATTTGGGCACTTCGTCGATGAACTCGTAGTGCTTGGGTACCTTGTAGGCGGTCAGGTTCTCACGGCAGTAGTCGCGTACCGCATCCAGGCTCAGGCTGGCACGTTTTTTAACCACGAACAGCTTGACCGCTTCGCCGGATTTCTCGTCCGGCACGCCCACCGCGGCGGCTTCGAGAATATCGGGGTGGCCGGCCACGACATCCTCGATTTCGTTGGGATAGACGTTAAAGCCGGACACCAGAATCATGTCCTTCTTGCGATCGACGATATAGAAGAACCCGCCGCTGTCCTGGCGGGCGATATCACCGGTACGAAAGAAGCCATCCTCGGTGAAGGCTTCGGCGTTGACGTCGTCCTTGCGCCAGTAACCGCTCATCACCTGCGGGCCGCGCACGCACAGCTCGCCCGGCTCGCCGATCGCCAGGCTGTGGCCGTCGTCGTCGCGGATATCGACTTCGGTCGACGGCAACGGCAGGCCGATCGAGTGGTTGAACTTCTTCGTGTTCAGCGGGTTGCAGCTGACCACTGGCGACGTCTCGGACAGGCCATAGCCTTCGATGATGGGTTTGCCGGTCACCCGCGCCCAGCGCTCGGCGACCGGTTCCTGGGTGGCCATGCCGCCGGACATCGAAAACTTGAGCGTGGAAAAGTCGAGCTCGGCAAAGCCATCGGTATTGAGCAGGCCGTTATAGAGCGTATTCACGCCGGTGATGGCCGAAAACGGATACTGGCTGAGCGTCTTGACGAAACCGGGCATGTCGCGCGGGTTGGTAATCAGCACGTTGTGGCCGCCGACCGAGAAATAGACCAGCGTATTCACGGTCAGTGCGAAGATGTGATACATCGGCAGGGCGGTGATGATCAGCTCGCCTTCGTCGCTCATTTCGGGCTTGAACCATTCCTGGCACTGCAAGACGTTGGCCACCACATTGGCATGGCTGAGCATCGCGCCTTTGGCCGGGCCCGTCGTGCCGCCGGTGTATTGCAGGAAGGCGAGGTCGTCGCCGCCCAGCTGGACCGGCTCGAACTGTTGCGAACGGCCGACGTTGAGGGCGGTATTGAAGTCGGTTGCCCCGGGCAGCTCCCAGTTCGGCACCATCTTCTTGACCCGCTTGACCACGAAATTGGTGAGCACGCGCTTGATCGGCGACAGCATGTCGCCGAGCTGGGTGGTGATGACCGTTTCCACCGGCACGTTGTCGTAGATCTTTTCCAGGGTGGCGGCGAAATTCTCCATCACCACCAGGGTGCGCACTTCGGCATCCTTGAGTTGGTGCTCGAGTTCGCGCGCGGTATACAGCGGGTTGATGTTGACCACCACCAGTCCGGCGCGCAGCGCACCAAACAAGGCGGTGGCGTACTGCAGGCAGTTGGGCATCATGATGGCGATACGCTCGCCCCGGCGCATGCCCAGCGTCTGTTGCAGGTAGGCCGCGAACGCGCGCGATTCGGCCTCGATTTCTTTGTAGGTCAGGGTATGACCCATGTTGGAAAACGCGGCGCGCTCGCCATGTTCGCCACAGCTGTGCTCGATGACATGCGCAAGCGAATCGAACGCGCTCGTGTCGATATCCTGCTTGACCCCGATCGGATAGTTTTCGAACCAGTTCTTGTCCATATGCCCTCCCTCTGGCGTCTTGTTCGGCGCGTCCGGCATGCCAAGCAGCCGGTCGGGCCCGTCCCCCTTGTGGTCTGCCTAGACCGTGTCCCGTTCGCGCATACTCGCACGGACCAGCTCGCGCAGCGATAGTTGGCCGAATAGTTGTGCTCTGGCCTCCAGATTACGCGAAATCCAGTCGTCCACCTCACGATGTAGACGATCGTCGCGGGGTACCGGCGCGGCATTGGGATCGCCACTGCGCACGGCCGCCAGGATCGCGTCCACCTTCAGGCATTCGATATCCTGGCGCGGCAGCAGCGTGACCGTGGTATCGCCGCTTTCGATGAGCATGTTGGCGGCTACCAGCTGGTCGACGATCGAATAGATATGATCGGGCGCGACGCGCAGATAACGCGACAGCCGCGCGATCTGCCAGGGGGGATTGGCGTGCATGAAGTTGTAGCCGATCAGCCCCATTGTCAGCAGCGCGATTCGCTCGCGATCGGCCGCGCCCAGGCGCGGCGGGTAGGGTTCGCGGGTCAGTTGTTCGGGATGCTGGAGCAAAAACGCCACGCGACAGCCCAGCAGCATGATCTGCCAGGACACATACAGCCAGACCAGCATGAGAATGAGGATGGCAAAGCTGGAGTAGATAGCGTTGTAATTACTGGAATTGGAGGCGAACACGGCAAAGCCGAGGCTGGCGGTCTGCCAAAGCACGCCCGCGAACACGCCGCCGCCCAGCGCGGCGAGCCAGTTCACCTTGGTGTTGGGCATGAACGCATAGAGCAGCGTGAAGCCGATGCTGTAGAGCACGTAGGGCACCAGCCGCCCGGCGACATACAGTGTGGTGCCAAACGGTTCGATCGTGCTCAGGTATTCGACCACCGTATTGCTGGTTAGCGATGCGGTCATGCTGCTGGCCGCCAGCACCACCAGCGGGCCGACGATTAGAATGCTCAGATATTCGGTAAAGCGCCGCCCCAGCGAGCGTAGCTTGCGCACCTGCCAGATGTAGTTGCAGCCGGCCTCGACCTTCTGGATGAGCGAGATCACCGAATACATCAGCAGTACCACGCCGATCGCGCCGAGTACGCCCACCTGCACGTTTTCGACAAAACCGACGATTTTGTCGATGATCTCGTCGGCCTGGGCGCCCAGCGGTGCGAGAAAGCGGTGCAGGACCGGGCGCAGCGCATTGTCCACGCCGAATGCCTTGAGCATGGAAAACGCCAGCGCGAGCAGCGGCACCAGCGATAACAGCGTGGTATAGACCAGGCCCATTGCGCGCAGCGTGATCTGGCCGTCCTGAAAGTCGCGCACCAGGATCTGGCCAATACGAACACTCATGATGCCCCAGCGCCTGGGGCCCGAGCGCGTTTCCAGGTCGGGCTCCCAAATGGCCTCGTTGAAACGGTTGCGAATCCGGGTCAGCATGCGTCGAGTTGCCCTTGGTAGCGATGCATAGGCATTGTAACCATCTCTGGCGGCTGCGCTCGCAGCCCCCGTACGAATCGCCGGCAAGCGCGCGCCGCTGCGCCTTGCCGGTTCTGGCCAGGCATTGCTCAGGGCCGTTTTCATATGAACGCGATCGCTTTCGATACCGAAATCACACGCGCCAACGACGGCTCGCCGCGGGCGTTGCGCGATCTCAACGGCGCCCAGGCCTTTGTGGGCTCGCGCTGGGGCGAGGCGCTGTCGTCGGCCGGCGAACTGCTGCGCGTACTCGCGCTGCATCCGATCTCGCTGGCCCGTGCCCAGGCCTCGCTATCGCTGGAAATGACGCGGATCGCGCTGGGTCGTTCGCACCTGCGCCCGGCCCCCGACGATCGGCGTTTTACCCATCCTGCCTGGCAGGAGAACCCGGCGTTTCGGCGACTGCTGCAGGGCTATCTGGCCTGGTCGAGCGCATTGCTCGAGCTCGTGCATGGTCTGCGGATCGGCACCGATCAGCGCCGACGGCTGTTGTTCGTGGCCGAGCATCTGGTGGCCGCGGGCGCGCCGAGCAATCTGTTCGTGACCCATCCCGGCTTTTACGATGCGGCCACGCGCACGCGCGGCGTATCGATCATTCGCGGTATCCGCCATGTGCTGGAAGATCTGCGTACCAACCGCGGCTTGCCGCGCCAGGTGGATACCAGCGCCTTCCGGCTGGGGCGCAATATCGCGGCTACCGAGGGCGCGGTGGTCTATCGCAACGACATGTTCGAGCTCATCCAGTACAGCCCGCGCAGCGCCGAGGTCGATGCCGAGCCGGTATTGTTCTGTCCGCCGCAGATCAACAAGTACTACGTGATCGATCTGTCGCCGGAAAAGAGCTTCGTACGCCATGCGCTGGAAGCCGGCCAGCAGGTATTCACCATCTCCTGGCGCAACCCGACCGCGACCCAGAGCGACTGGGATCTGGCTGCTTATGTGCGGGCCACTGCCGAAGCCATTGATATCGTCGGCGCCATTTGCGACGACCAGCGGGTCAAACTGGTCGGCGCCTGTGCAGGCGGGCTGACCGCGGCCGTCACACTGGCCTGGCTGGCCGGGCGCGGTGAACAGGCGAAAGTCTCGTGTCTGTCGTTGTTCGTGACCATGCTTGATTCGCCGCGCAGCCGACGCCTGGCGCGGGTCGCCGACGATGCCGCCGTAACCGCCGCGCTGGCGCGTTCGCAGTTTTCCGGCGTACTCGACGGCGCCGACATGGCGCGCACCTTTGCCTGGCTGCGCCCGAATGATCTGATCTGGCATTTCGTGGTCAACAACTACGTGCTGGGCAACGATCCGCCCGCCTTCGATGTGCTGTACTGGAACAGCGATACCACCCGCCTGCCAGCCGCATTGCATGCCGATCTGCTGATGGTCTATCGCCGCAACCGTCTGCGCCGCGGTGCCGATTTCAGTATCGATGGCGTAGATATCGATATTGCCGCTATCGATCGCGATGTGTTCGTGGTCGCCGGTGCGCGTGACCACATCACGCCCTGGCAGGCCTGCTATCGCTCCATGCAGATGTTTCGCACCAATATGCGCTTCGTGCTGGGCTCGGCCGGGCACGTGCAGTCGATCCTTTGCCCGCCGGGCGACGAGAGTACGCGTTTCTACGTCAACGACGACTACAGTCTGGACCCGGCCGCCTGGCGGCGGGGCGCGCGCGAGCAACAGGGCTCGTGGTGGCCGGCCTGGGTCCGCTGGGCCGAATGCCATGGCGGCGAGCGTATCGCCGCGCCCACGGTCTATGGCAATGAAACCCACGAGCCGCTCGATCCGGCCCCGGGGCGTTATGTCCGCCAGATCTGAGCCACGTCGAGTCGAGCATGTCGCGCTCGATGGTGAGCGCCTGCATACCGCCTTCGTGCCCGGTAATGGCACGCCGCTGTTGCTGTGTAACGACTTCGCGGCCAACCTGGAGATACTCGACGAATTCGCGCTCGCGCTTGGGCGGCCGGTGCTGTGTTTCGACCTGCCGGGCGTGGGCACGTCCGCGGAGGTGACCACCATGCGGCGCATGCCCGCGCTGGCCCAGCTGCTCGCCGGCCTGCTCGATCACTACGGGCTCACGCGGCCGGTCGATGTCATGGGCATCGGCTGGGGCGGGTTGCTCGCCCAGCAGTTCGCCCATTCGCAGCGCGATCGGGTGCGCCGGTTGGTATTGGCGGCTACGGCCAGCGGGCAACTGATGTTTCCGGGGCGCCTGGCCAGTCTCATGCGCCTGGCGCGCCCGGATGCGCTCAGCCGCGTTGCGCCCGATGCGGAACAGGCACGGACCGTGTTCGGCGGGCGCCGCAACGATGAATGTCAGCAAATCGCGCAGGCCATGAGCCGGGCGAGCGCGCCCACCCGACGTGGCTATGCCGCCCAGTTGTATGCGTTGACCGGTTTCAGCAGTCTGCCCTGGCTGCATCGCTTGAACGTGCCCACGCTGGTCATGGCCGGAGACGACGACTCGATCGTGCCCACCGTCAACGCGCGTGTGCTGGCGCTGTTGTTGCCGCAGGCGCGCCTGGAAATCTTGCGCGGCGCGGGCCATTGGTTCGTGCTCGAGCGCACCGACGAGGTGGTTCGCATGCTCGATGAATTCCTCGAAGCTAAGGTTGCGATCACCGCAGCCGATCAGAATAGTGTGTTCTGATCGCTTGCAATTTATATTGCACTGCGGCAAAAGTCGTAGACTCGAGCATGTCGCATTGCGGCATACTCGTTCGAATCATGATGTCGAGGGGAGCCCGTGAGCGCAGTGGTCGCTGAGAATACCGCGCCTCGACGCAGTTTGCCGCCCAATCTGAGCGTGCTGCGTCGGCGCACGAGAATGCAGGTCGAGTTCATCGACGTGGACGGCGTGCGTTTGCGGGTGGGTGTACGACGCGGGCGCGGCCGGCCGATGCTGCTGTTCAACGGCATTGGCGCCAATCTCGACATGACCCTGCCGCTGGTCAATGCCCTCGACGATGTGGAAGTCATCGTATTCGATGTGCCGGGCGCGGGCGATTCACCCGCGTTGACCGTGCCGCACCGTTTTCGTTGGCTTGCGCGCCTGGCCGCCCGGCTGCTCGATCGGCTCGGCTACGATATGCCGCTCAATATTGCCGGCGTGTCCTGGGGCGGGGCGCTCGCCCAGCAGTTCGCGCTCGATTTTCCGGATCGCACCAATCGCCTGGTTCTGGCGGCGACCTCGACCGGGATGCTCGCGCTGCCAGCGCGTTCGAATGTGCTCAAGCGCCTGACCAATGCACGTCGGTTTCAGAAGAACGAAAATCTGGCCCAACTCGCGCCCACGCTCTACGGCGGCTTGATGCGGCGCCGGCCGGAGCTGCTGGAGCGTAACGGCTATTTTTCACCGGATCCGTCCACGCGCGGTTATCTCAACCAGCTTATCGCCGGGCTGGGCTGGACCAGCGTGCATCGGCTGCACCGCTTGCGTTGTCCGACCCTGATCATGGGCGGCGATGACGACCCGGTCATGCCGCTGGTCAATATCCGGCTGCTGTACTGGCTGATCCCGAAATCGTATCTGCATATCGTGCGCGGCGGCGGGCATCTGTTTCTGCTGGTACGCGCGAACGAAAGCGCGGCCGTGATCAAGCGCTTCATCAACGAGCGCCGCTACGACGGCACGGACGGTCAGGATTATTACGCGGCCCAGAATCTGCCGCCCGACGGCACGCTCAAGCCGTTGACTGCGACTCGCGCATTGCCCGACGCCGGGCCTTGATCGCCGCCATCGACTGGCGATGGCTGATCGCCACATAGCTGGCCTCGGCCAGACTGCGCCGGTCGTAGCCGCGCGGGTCGATGGGCGCACACAGACGCACCTGGGCGCGCATGTCGTGGATACGAAACAGATCGCGAAAATGCGGCCACAAGGCGGCTTCGTTCACCCAGGGCGCCAGCGCGTGGTGCATATCGGCCGGGGTGGTGTCATCGCAGTAGCGTAGCGCCACCGGCAGCACCGGATATTCGCCTTCGATCGCGGCCGCGAACAGCCGTGCATGAAAGCGTTTGGGCATCGGGTCGGCGGTGGTAGTGCCTTCCGGAAACAACAAAACCGAACGCCCGGCATCGAGCACGGAGCGGATCTTGGCCGAGGTTTCCGAGGTCTTGCCCGCGCCGCGGCTGAGAAACAGCGTGCCGGCGGCGCGTGCGAATGCGCCCACCAGGGGCCAGCCGTCGATCTCGGCCTTGGACACGAACGAGGCATTGAAGGCATGCCCGAGCACGACGATATCCAGCCAGGAACAGTGATTGGCCACGATCAGCACGGGCCCGGCCGGCAGTTCGCCGTCGATATCCAGCGATACGTCCAGCACGCGCAGCATGCGTCCGTGCCACCAGCGCACCAGTTTCCAGGAACGGTTGCCGATCAGCGGCACGAACGGGCACAGCGCGACACCAAGCAACAGCAAGCCGGTCAGGCGTGCGGCTTTGAGGCACATTCCCAGACGTCCGAGCAGCGGACGCGGGGCAGCGGAAAAAGATGAGTCGGCCATATCGCGGGCACAAGTTAGCCGCTTGGCGTGGCCCGGGCAAGCCCGCGATTGGGAAAGCGATTTTTTAACAATGGGCCACCCTGCGGCGCAGGCGTGTGCGTGCTATCGCGTGACCGCGATCCGCATGGCCGGATCGCCGTCTGTGGCCCGCGTGCTTACTCTTGTGGCAGCGGCGGAATGTTTTCGTAGATCGGACGAAAGCGATTGACGATAGTGCAAAAAAGCCGGGCGGTCTGTTCGGTGTCATAGCGTGCCGAATGGGCGGCATCGTTATCCCAGCTCATACCCGCGGCGGTGGCCGCACGGCGCAGCACGGTCTGTCCGAACGCGACCCCGGCAAGGGTCGCCGTATCGAAACAGGAAAATGGATGAAACGGGCTGCGCTTGATACCGGTGCGCGCGATCGCGGCATTGAGAAAGCCCAGGTCGAAATGCGCGTTGTGGCCCACCAGCACCGCGCGCTTGCAGCCGGTGTCCTTGACCATGGTGCGTACCACGCGGAATACGCGGGCCAGCGCTTCGCGTTCGGGCAGCGCGGGCCGTAGCGGATGGTGCGGGTCGATACCGTTGACCTCGAGCGAGGCGGGCTCGATGTTCGCGCCCTCGAACGGCTCGACGTGGTAGGACACCGACTCGCGCAGTTCCAGTTGGCCCTCGGCATTGAAATCGACCGTGACTGCGGCGATTTCCAGCAAGGCGTCGGTCGCGTTATTGAAACCGCCGGTTTCGACATCGACGACCACGGGCAAAAAGCCGCGAAAACGCTGCGCCATGACCGGCAGCGCGGTTTCGGAAGAGTGAATATCTGTCATGGCGCGATAGTAGCAGCCCGGCGTGTCCGTCGGGGCGATGTCGGCGTATCGATGTGCCGGGCGCGGGCCGGGCGATGGCTGTAGCGCGCGGCGTGCGTATAATGCGCGGCTTGCACCGCCATTCACCGCGAACAGTCAAAACCGTAAGCCTATGAGCGACGTCAACAAAGTAGTGCTGGCCTATTCGGGCGGCCTGGATACTTCCGTGATCCTGAAGTGGCTTCAGGACGAATACGACTGTGAGGTGGTGACCTTCACCGCCGATATCGGCCAGGGCGAGGAACTCGACGAAGTGCGCCCCAAGGCCGAAAAACTCGGCGTCAAGGAAGTCTTCATCGACGATCTGCGCGAAGAGTTCGTGCGCGATTTCGTGTATCCGATGTTTCGGGCCAACGCGATCTACGAAGGCGAATATCTGCTGGGCACGTCGATCGCACGCCCGCTCATTTCCAAGCGTCTGGTCGAGATCGCGCGCGAAACCGGCGCCGATGCCATCGCCCACGGCGCCACCGGCAAGGGCAACGACCAGGTCCGCTTCGAGCTGTCGGCGTACGCGCTCATGCCCGGCATCAAGGTGATCGCGCCCTGGCGCGAGTGGAATCTGAATTCGCGCGAGAAGCTGCTGGCCTATGCCGAGGAGCACGGCATCGATATCCGCAAGAAAGCGGATGGCGGTTCGCCGTATTCCACCGATGCCAACGCGCTGCATATTTCCTATGAAGGCGGCGTGCTGGAAGACCCGTGGACGCCCGCCGAAGAGGCGATGTGGGAATGGAGCGTGGCACCGGAAGACGCCCCGGACGCACCGCAAGAAGTCGATCTGACCTTCGAAAAAGGCGATATCGTGGCCATTGACGGCGAAACGCTCACGCCGTACCAGGTGCTGGCCAAGCTCAACAAGCTCGCCGGCGCGCACGGTATCGGGCGTATCGATATCGTCGAGAATCGCTATGTCGGCATGAAGTCGCGCGGTTGTTACGAAACCCCGGGCGGCACGGTCATGCTGCGCGCGCACCGCGCGATCGAGTCGATCACCCTGGATCGCGAAGCCGCGCATCTCAAGGATGAGCTCATGCCGCGCTATGCCAAGCTCATCTACAACGGCTACTGGTTTTCGCCGGAGCGGGAGATGTTGCAGGCCGCGATCGACAAATCGCAGACCCACGTCAACGGCACCGTACGCGTGAAGCTCTACAAGGGCAGCGTATCCATCGTCGGCCGGGCCTCGGAAAGCGACAGCCTGTTCGACGAAGCGATCGCCACCTTCGAGGACGATCGCGGTGCTTACGATCAGAAGGATGCCGCGGGCTTCATTCGACTGAACGCGCTGCGTCTGCGTCTGGGCCATCGCCAGCGCTAAATTCGGGCCTCGGCCACCCGGCGTGAAATTATTTTCATGCCGGGTGGCGGATATCCGAAAGCGGCTGGCCAAACTGCCGTTATATTAATTCGGCACCAAGAACAGCTGAAATGGCCTGCGGTTGCGATGTTCGGTCGCGGCCCGCAAGCGCTTGCTTGGGCGCGTCATTAGCCCGAAAAGTCACTTTTCACGCCGGGTTAATCACGACGTGCCGCGCACGATCGAGTCGTGCGCGATCGAGGCTGTCGTGGCGGCCGATCCGTACATAGAATGGCGCGCGCATCGAATAGGTCGATGCGCAGACAGCCGCCGGCCCTGGGCCGGTCCCGAGAGCGCAAACCATGGGTCAGGTGATCGTTTCGCTGGCGGCGATGTTCGCCAGCCTTACGCTGTTCATTGCCGGCACGTCGCTATTGACCACGGTCGTGGCCGTGGAGCTGGGCGTGGACGGGTTGTCGACGCTGCAGGTCGGCCTGGTGCTGGGCTGTCACAGCGTTGGCTTTGTCATCGGCTCGTTGTTTGCCACCCGTTTGGTTCGGCGGGTCGGCCAGGTTCGCTCGTTTGCGGCGTTTGCCGCCGTGGCCTGCTCGGCGTCGCTGATTCACCCGCTGTTCTTCGACGGTGCGCTGTGGGCCGTGCTGCGCGTGCTGGTTGGCTTCTGTGCCGCCGGGCTGATCATGGTGCTGGAAAGCTGGATCTCCGGGCGCGCAACCCATGCGACGCGCGGCGCGCTGCTGGGCATCTACCAGGTGGTCTTCTTCTTCGCGGCCGCGTTGGGGCAATATCTGGTATCGCTGGGCGAAACCGACGATTATCCGATCTACACGATCGTGGCGATCCTCATCGTCATGTCGCTGGTGCCGCTGGCCCTCACGCGCTCGGAAGCGCCCGCGCCGGACACGGCCGATCGGCTTCGTTTTCGCCAGCTCTATGCGCTATCGCCCAGTGGACTGCTGGGGGGCATCGCGGGCGGCGCGCTGGTGGCCGGTTTCAGCACGCTCGCGCCCGTGTATGCCAGTGATATCGGTATGAGTCTGGCCGAGGTGTCGCGTTACATGGCCTTCGCCGTACTGGCGACCATGGCGATCCAATGGCCGATCGGCCGACTGTCCGATCATTTCGATCGGCGTCTGACCGTGGCCGCGATCAGCACCATCGCCACGCTCGCCGGCATCGCGGCGGCTGTCGTCGGGGCGCACGATCTACGCGTACTCTATGTCGCCACCGCGCCGCTGTTTGGCCTGGCTGCCTGTCTGTATCCGATCAGCCTGTCCATGGTCAACGATAATATGGATCGGGGCGATCCCATCTCCGCCAGCGCCGGGCTGTTGCTGGCTTATGGGGTAGGGACCTGTATCGGCCCGGTGGCGGGGGCGGTTTTCATGCAGGGCCTGGGCCCGGCCGGGCTGTTCGTGTTTCTGGCCGGCGTGTTTGCCGTGTACTCGCTGTTCGTGTTCTGGCGCGGCTTCACCACGCCGTCCGTGCCGGTGGCCGATCAGAGCCGCTTCGTGACTATCGTTGCGGCCAATACGAGTCCCGCGATTCTGGAACTCGACCCGCGTCACGAACTCTATATGGAAACGCCGCATATCTTCGACGAGCTGCACGCCGGGCCCGCGCCCGGTGTCGAGCCCGCTGAATCGTCCACAAATGCCGACAGGCCGGGCGTTTGACCAAGATAAAAGCGGCTTTTTCTCGTCAGGCCTTTCGCGTAGGCTTGCGGTTTCCAAGAAATGGACATGGAAGATCTCAATGAAACGATATATGGCTTTGTTGGCGTGTCTGTTCGCGCTCACGGCATGTGGTAACCAGTCGGACGCCGATAACGCATCGGCGGATGCAGGCGCTTCCAACGGCAGCGATAGTAGCGCCAGCACCGACAAGGCCGGCGATTTCGAGAACGAAAAGCAACGTCGCAGTTATGCGCTGGGTATGGATATCGGCAATTCGCTCAAGGAGCTGCCGGTAGATATCCAGGTGGATGCCCTGTCCGAAGGTGTCAGTGATGTGGTCAGCGGTGGCAAGACCAAGTTGAGCCAGGACGAACTCGACGCGGTCATGCAGAGCTTCGTCAAGGAGATGGAAGCCGCGCAGCAGAAGAAAGCCAGCGAGCAGGCCGAGAACAACCTCGAGAAAGGTAAGAAATTCCTGGCCGAGAACAAGACCAAGGACGGGGTGAAGACCACCGATAGCGGTCTGCAGTACAAGGTCATCGAAGAAGGCGACGGCCCCAGCCCGAGCGCGGATGACAGCGTGACCGTGCACTACACCGGCAAGCTCATCGACGGCACCGTCTTCGACAGTTCGCGCGAGCGCGGCGAACCGGTGACCTTCCCGGTCGATGCGGTCATTCCGGGCTGGACCGAAGCGCTCCAGCTGATGAAGCAGGGTGCGAAGTACGAGCTCTACATCCCGGCCGATCTCGCCTACGGCGAACGCGGTGCGGGCGCTCAGATCGGGCCCAACGAGACGCTGATCTTCGATGTCGAACTGCTCAAGGTCGGCGCTGGCGATAAAAATGCCAACGCCGGCAGCGACAGCAACGAAGACGGCAGCGATGCCGGTGCCCAGAGTGGCGACAAGGCGGGCGCGAACGCCGACTAACGGCCATGCCTGCGCCCGGCTACCGGGCGACCGACGTCATTGAGCCGCCGGCAGCGATGCCGGCGGCTTTTTTATGGGCTGTTTTCGGCCCTGGCGCGTGATGGTGCGCTGCGCACGCGCAGTCTGTATTGCCACCCCGACGAAACGCCGCAGAAAACCGGCGGTTTGCCGGTCAATAATCCCGCAGTGCGTTCACCGCACGTGGTTCCACGCCTGGGTGGGCGTTGATTGTCTGATCGAACAGGCGTTGCAGGGCGCGCCGCTCGAGCGTGGTCGGGCGCCGCCAGAGCAGGCCCTGGCGCGTGCTCCAGCGTACCGGGCGTATGAACAGCGGCTCGATGCGCGGCGCGCGGTCGGGCTCGCTCGTACGTAGTTCGATACGAAAGAGCGTATCGGCATCGATGAGCGTGGCCTGCAGGCCGTCATGCAGTTCGCCGCCGCGTTCGATTTGTGCGCGAATATGATCGAATGCCGCGTGCAGGCTGGGCTGCAACTGTGCGCCCTGCGGCGGCAGGCTGCGACAACGCCAGCATAGCCACAGCCCGGCGATATCGGCATCGGAGCGCTCGAGATCGGTGATGTCCACCTCCAGCGCACGCGCCAGATCGTCGACCAGACGATCCCATACCTTGCCGCTGCGCTCCCAGGCCTGGATACGGCGCAGTCTGGATGCGGGCTTGCCCGAATCGAGCACGGCATCGCCCAGTGCCTGCTGGGTATAGCCGCGGCGCTCTCGCCAATAGCGGATACGCCCCGGATCGAGTGCGATACTTTTCTTCATGCCGCCAACCCGTTAGTAGACCGGGCCGCCTTCCGAATCGAGGCTGCACTCGGCTCGCCCCGGCGCCTCGGCGCAGCGGATTTTCTTGAGTAGGCGTTGCATGCGGTGGCTATACCACTGCTCGTTCCAGAGCTGTTCGCGTACGTCGCGGAACATGGCCCGATAGCGCTCGCTGCGCTCGGCGTTTATGGGTACCCACAGTGACGCCGGTATATCGGCCTCGGCTTTTTCGAGCCGTGCCTGCATGCTGTCGAACAGGGTATCGGCCACCCAGCGCCGTGAGTGTTGGCCGAACTCGGCATCGAAGCGATCCGCGTGCACGACGATCTGGCCCGAAAGGGTACCGAGCACGAAATCGGCGATGCCGCCGTTGGGCGTGACGCCGCGTTCGAGTTCGAGTGGCTCGTAAGCGATCGCGGGAGCATAGGTCAGATCGGCGCTGCCATTATTGAATAGCGGGCCGAGTTTGGCGATGCTCGCCGGGACCGGCGAGGCGCCGACCGTTTCCACCACCGCGCGCGAGGCGCGATCGTAGGCCAGAACGGCGATACGCTTGCCGGCCAGCCGGTCCAGGCTTTGTAGATCCTGGCGGTCCCGGGCGAACAGAAAGACCTTGCCCAGTGGCACCACGCCAACGACTTCGTTGCCGTTGGCGCGCATCAGTGGCGCGGCCTTGGGTTGGGACATGGCCGTGATCGCACGCCGCAGCGCAGGATAATCTTCCAGCCCGCCGGCCATGTCGAGACTGCCCGCAAACGGTACAAGCGCGCGGGTTCGTACGCCCGACAGTACGACCATGTCGCATTTGCCGGCCTTGAAGTCGTTGGCAGCGACTGCTTCGTCGGTATAGGCACGCGCATCGAGGGCATAGCCCCAGTCGCGGGCCTGCATCGCGTAGTCGCTAAACAGTTCGTATACGAAGCCATCGGCGCCGACGGGGTCGAAAACACAAGCACGGCGCTCGCGTTCGGCGGCGGCGCCGAGCTGGGTGAAGGCCGTCAGCAGGGTGGCGATCAAGCCGAAAGCAATGAATCGTTTCATTGGATACGCTCGAAACTCCATGTGAACAGTTGTACACATTAGAGGCGTATGCATACCAAGTCAACACTTGTTCACATCGGCTGATGGTGCAGTCGTTGACGTGCGCGTCGCGCGCTGCGTGGCTTTATGCCCCGGCGTATGGCCGCGGCCTGCAAGCGGCCGTCGCTGCGGGTAATCCGGCGGCGGGCGGCAGCGAGTGCCGGCCCGCCGGCGCTGCTACATGACTGCTTCGATACCCAGCTGGTCGAAGCCCTTGGCCTGGTAGTTATCGCGAAACATGCCGCGCAGCATTTCGGCCTGGCGGTCGTAGGCGGCCTTGTCGTCCCAGGTATTGCGGGGATTGAGTATCTCGCTGGGCACGCCCGGGCACTGTGTGGGCATGGCGAGATTGAAAATGGGGTGGTTTTCGTATTCGGTGTTTTCCGGGTCCAGATCGCCAGCCAGCGCGGCGTTGAGCAGGGCGCGCGTATGCTTGATGGAGATACGCTTGCCCACGCCGTGGGGGCCACCCGACCAGCCGGTATTCAGCAGAATGCAGCGGGCCTTGTGGGTACGCATCTTCTCGGCCAGGATTTCGGCATAGACAGACGGTTTCTGGGCCATGAACGGGGCGCCGAAGCAGGCCGAAAATGCAGCCACGGGTTCGGTCACACCGACTTCGGTGCCGGCAAGCTTGGAAGTGAAACCGGACACGAAGTGATACATCACATCCTTGGTATCGAGCAGGGACACCGGCGGCAGCACGCCAAAGGCATCGGCGGTGAGTAGCACGATGGTTTCCGGATGCGGGCCGCGCGCGCCGTCGGCGACGTTCGGGTTGGCCGACAGGGGATAGGACAGCCGCGTGTTTTCGGTAATCGAGCCGTCGGTCAGATCGAGATCCTGCGGGTCGGTGTCGGCCAGCGCCTTGCCCGGCAGCGGCGGGACGTTCTCGATCAAACAGCCCGGCGTCGACAGCGCGCCGGCGATGACCGGTTCGGCGTCCTTGTCGAGGTCGATGAGCTTGGCGTAGCAGCCGCCCTCGAAATTGGATACGCCATCCTCGGTCCAGGCGTGTTCGTCGTCGCCGATGAGCTGACGATCCGGGTCGGCGGATAGCGTGGTCTTGCCGGTGCCTGACAGGCCGAAAAGAATCGCGCCGTCGCCACGTGCGCCGACATTCGCCGAGCAGTGCATGGGCATTTCGCCCATTTCCGGCAGCAGGTAATTCATGACCGTGAACATGGTCTTCTTGACCACGCCGCAGTAGTCGGCCCGGCCGAGCACGAGGCCGATCCGGTTACGGATATCGATGATGACCGCGCGCTTCGACTTGGTGCCGTCGCGTTCGGGGTCGCAGTGGAAGCTGGGCACGTTGAGCAGCGTCCAGCGCTTGTCGTCCGGGTTTTGTACATCCACACCGTCGGCGAACATGTTCTTGGCGAACAGCGCATGGGTAGCGAATTCGCCGACGAAGCGATAGGGCACGGCATAGGCCGGATCCCAGCCGCAGTACACATCCTGGACGTACAGATGTCGGCCGCGCTCGTTGAGATGGGCGGCCACGCGTTCGAGCAGTGGCTCGAACCGGTCCGGGTCGAATTGCTGGAAGTCGGACTTCCACCAGATCTTGTCGATCAGTTCCGGCCAGGCGACGGCGAAGGTGTCCTGTACCGGCCGGCCGGTGCAGCTCGGGTCGGAGTAGTAGACCAGCGGGCCTTCGAGACCGAGAGCGGTTTCATAGGCCTTGGGTTCGTCATCCGGTCCATCAGCGCGAATACGGCCGCGATCGTTCGCGAGTGCTTCGCGAAACAGCGCGTCCTTGCCGAGATTGTGGCGATACTCGAGGCCGTCCAGGCCCAGCGTCTTGTTCAACTCGGCATTCAAACTCATATGCACTTGTCCTGAGGGCACCAGACCTGCCGGGCCGGCAAAAACGCGCAGATTACCGGTAAGGCCCGTAGCTGGCAATACACGCCCGCGGCACATCAGCCGCGGGGTGCGCCGCGCCGCGACGCGCTAGTTCGCCGCGGCCGCACGCGGCGTCAAGCCGCTGTACTGGTGGATATCCTGATCGTCGATCTTGAAGTCGTTGGGCACCCGTACGATCAACGCGCCATCCATCTGGGCACTGATCGTGCCTTCGGCGCTCTGGGCGCGATAGTGATAGAGGTTGAAACGCAGCGGCGAGTCCGAGTTGCCCATCAGCTGCAGGTTCGCGTTGACCAGCAAGGTGGAGTAGAAGCGTGCATCCCCGGCCTGGAACCAGATGTAGCTGTCGGTGGCCACGGGCGGATCGGTGAAACCGCTATCCGCGGTGTCGCTGGAGAACGTCAGGGTCAGGCCGGCATCACTCAGGGTTGCGCTATCGAGCTTGTCGATTTTCACTCGCGGCGGCGGGAACATGGTTTCCGGGTCCATGATCAGCCGGTTGTCCTTGAGCTGTACGCCCTCGCGGGAAAACGGGGTGAGTGTCTGCAGCTTGAGCCCCACACCCGAGAGCAGCGGTTTTACCGGCATGCCGAACTGTTTGACGCTGGTCGGGGCATAAACGAGCTTGTTGTCCTTGGTCACGCTCATCGGGCCTTCGAGCGTCGTCGGCAGCCCGCCCACGGGCGGGATGAACTCGAACAGGCGCGCGCCGACCTCGACCTTCAAGGTGTCTTTCGAGGTGCTGTTCTTGACGCTCGACAGCGAGCGCGGCTGGTAGTCGAGCACATAGTTGTTGAACAGGGCATCCAGATCCTTGGGCCGGATGAGCACCTCGCCGGACAGGATATGAATATCGAACTGTTCCGGATCGTCGAAATTCACCGGATCGCCCGCTTTTTTGGGTTCGAGCAGCGCATGCAGGTTCTTGACGTAATAGCCGATATTATCGTCGAGATAGAATTCGACATTGCGTGCCTGCAACGCCACCGCGCGCACGCCCGAGTCGCGCAAGGTGAAAGTGCCGACGTCGCGATCGAGCGCGGCGGGCAGCAGGCGCCGACGCCAGATATTGCGTAGCTCGTCATAGCGCTTCTGCTGGGCGACGACGACATCCGGGTTGACCATTTCGTCGTCGTTGGCATCGGCCGGGCTGTGCTGATCGGTGACGTTTTCGGACGCCGCGTCGGAGTCAGCCTGCGATTGCGAATCGGCCTCGGCCTCGTCGTTGACCTGTTCGTCGTCCTCGTCATCATCTTTGAGTGCCGGGGCGAGCCGGCCCGGCTCCGGGCCCAGTGACTTGCGCATCTGGCCCTGGGCCCAGCCATTGCTCGACAGGCCGGCGAGCAGCAGTGCGAGCAGGATCGTGCTCAGCGGATGACGGGCGCGCCGGGTCAAGCGCTGTAGGCGGTTATCAGGACGCATCGCTGTCCTCCGGCAGAGCGGGTTGGAGGTAGTCGGCAGGCTGGTAGGCGCCGAGATAGATGGCGATCTCGCCCGAGGGCGTGGCGTCGAGCACGCCGTTGACCAGCTGCTCGCGATAGTTGTACAGCGATGTATCGAGCTTGCCGCCGTCGCGCGCCATCAATTGCAGGCGCGCATCGGTGATCACCGCGCGCTGAATACGCACGTCACCGCCCTGGAGCATGACGTAGCTGTCGCTGTCGACCACCGGGTCCGGGAACTCGGGATCCTGGTCGCTGGTGATATCGAGATTGACCCCGGAACTGTCGATACGCATGTTTTGAACATGCACGCTCTGCTCGGGTGGTGGCAGCGCGTGGTTGAGGTCGAGCACCACGTTGTTACCGGAAAAACCCGCGCCCTGGGATTCGATCTGCAGCAGTTTGGACAGCTGTAGATTGATTGCCTCCAACAGCCCCTTGGCCTGCATCGGCCCGATCTTGATTTCGTCCGGTTCGTAGACGAACAGATGACCCTGTTTGAGTTCGACCTTGCCGGACATGTGGAAAGGCAGCCAGACATTGGGGATTTTGGCCGCTTCGCCTTCGACGACAAGTCGTCCGTCATCCCGGGTCGAGGCCTTGATCTTGCGCAGCTGCGAATCCGGATAGTCGGCAAGATACTGGTTGAACAGCGCCGACAGCGCCTTGGGTGGCAAGGTGACCTGCCCGTGTAGCGGGTGGAAGATGAAGGAGGTGGGATCGTCGAGCACGATCGGCGCACCGTCCTCGCGCGGAATCAGCACCGCTGACAGGCGTTTGGTATCGAAGGCGATCTCGCCGACGACCCGAAAATAGACATTGTTGATGAACAGCCCGACCGATTTGCGCCCCGAGTCACGCAGGGTGCGATCGCGAATGATCGGATTGAAACTTTCTGAAAAGCTGTTCTGACCCTCGTTGTAGCGCTCGATCGAGGCCAGCTGGGCATGCTTGTTCGAAACGAGCGTGGCCGATTCGGCTGCCTCCGGCTGGGCGGCCTTCATGGCGATGACCGCGCCGGCGAGTACGACCACCCCTACGGCAATGACGATGCCGATCTTTTTCTTCTTCGTCATCGACGCTGTCTCCTCCCACGTCGTTATTTCGTTGCATCGTCCCGTAAAGGCGACGAAATGACAACTGATCTTTTTAGAAACGCACGATGGCGGTAGCTATAGGAGTTCGGCGAGCGAGTCGACTTGATGATCGGGCAGGCTGGCGGCGATGGGTTCACCGTGGTTGTAGCCGTAGGTCACCGCCAGGGTGCGAAAACCGGCCGCCTTGCCGGCCGCGATATCGTGACGCGAATCGCCGACCATCAAGGCATGCGCGGGCGCGACACCGGCATGCTCGCCGCAGTACAACAGCGGCGCCGGATGCGGCTTCTTCTGCGTCAGACTGTCGCCGCCCAGCGTGAGCGCGAAAAAGCGCGTGAGCTGGAAGTGGGCAAGAATCGGGTCGATGAAGGCGACCGGCTTGTTCGTGACCAGCGCACAGGTGACGCCGCGCGTCGCCAAACTGTCCAGGCACTGACGCACGCCGTCATATAGCCGCGTTCGGGCGCACGGTGCGGCGGCATAATGTTCGAGAAAGCGCGCGTGGGCGGCGTCGAGATCGGCGCGATCGAGCGCATCGGCAGCGGTGGTGCATGCATGTGCCAGCGCGCGTTCGACGAGTTTGTGGCTGCCGTTGCCCACCCAGTCGCGCACCCGTGCGATGCCTGCGGGCGCCAGGCCGCGTTCCTGCAATGTGGTATCCATGGCTGCCGCCAGATCGGGCACCGAGTCGATCAGGGTGCCATCGAGGTCGAACACCACCAGGTCGATATCGGCCAGCGCGGGGTGTAAGGCGACCGGGGTGCCGGTGACTTCGGATGGGTTCACGCGATCGTCCATTCGGCGCCGGGTAGCTGGTCGGCGCTGAGTTGCAGGTGCATGCCCGGCTGCAGTGGCCCCACACCTTCCGGCGTGCCGGTGAAGATCAGGTCCCCGGCGAGCAGCTGCCAGTGGGCGCTGAGCATGGCGATCAGGTCTGCCACGCCCACGAGCATGGCTGCGGTATGGCCGTGCTGGCGAACCTCGCCGTCGATGGCCAGCTCGAAATGCAGATCGGCGAGGTCGATATCGTCGTCAAGGGGGATCATCGGCCCCAGCGGCGCGCTGTGATCGAACGCCTTGGCTTTTTCCCAGGGCTCGCCGGTGTTCTTCAAATCGGTCTGGACATCGCGCAGGGTCAGGTCCAGGCCCAGGCCGATGCCGGCGATATGCTCGCGTGCGGCCTCGGGGGTGATATCGCGACCGCCGCTGCCGATTTCCACGACCAGTTCGGTTTCGTAATGAATGGCGCCGACATCATCGGGCAGGGTGATGGCCTCGCCGGGCGCGACCAGCGCGCTGGCGGGCTTCATGAACACCACCGATTCCTTGCCGCTGAGCGTGTTGCCCAGTTCCTCGATGTGCTTGGCGTAATTGCGCCCGATGCAGAAGATGCGCGGTGTATTGCGCGCGGCAAAGGCGTCGGCCGGGCGGCTATGGTCGTGGTTCATGTGGTTTGCTCGCTCAAATTCTTGTGCCGATATTCGCATAGACCGACGATACGACAGTCGTCGCATAGCGGTTTGCGAGCCTTGCAGGTGTAGCGCCCATGCAGAATCAGCCAGTGGTGCGCATCCAGCAGAAATTCCTTGGGCACCAGACGCATAAGGCGATCCTCGACCGCGCGTACTGTCTTGCCGGGTGCGATGCCGGTCCGATTGGATACGCGAAAGATATGCGTATCCACCGCCATAGCCGGCTTGCCGAACGCCGTATTGAGCACCACGTTGGCGGTCTTGCGGCCCACGCCCGGGAGTGCCTCCAGTGCCTCTCGCGTATCCGGCACTTCGCCGTCATGTTCCTCGACCAGCGCGCGGCAGGTTTTCATGATGTTCGTGGCCTTGCTGTTATACAGCCCGATGGTCTTGATGTAGTCCTTGAGCCCATCCTCGCCGAGATCGAGGATCGCCTGCGGCGTGTTTGCCGCGGGGAACAGCTTCGCCGTGGCCTTGTTCACGCCCACGTCGGTCGCCTGGGCGGACAGGATGACCGCGATCAGCAGTTCGAAGGCCGAATCGTAGCGCAGCTCGGTTTGCGGATTCGGGTTGGCGTCGCGCAGACGCTCAAATATTTCGGTGCGTTTGGCTTTGTTCATGGGTCAGGCCGTGGCGCGGCAAAAGAGGGCAATCGGGGCGGGATTGTATCGGCTTCGTGCCTCAAGCGATGCGCAGACTGGGCGACGGTGCCGCGGTGCCTGGCCGCGGATTGCCATTAGTGTGCTGTTCGAAGAGCGCTTTAAAGCATCTATCCGCAGATTACGCCGATTACGCAGATTTATTGATTTGGCCGTGGTGGACGATTGGTTTAATCGGTGCTTTGAGCTGGGCGGAGTTGGCGGCGAAGAAAGGTCCGCAGATCGACACAGATCACGCAGATCGAAGAACGAGTATTTGCGGTCGTTCGCTGGCGGCTCGCGCTGTGTCGTGCGCTTACTGATCTGTGTTATTTGCGCAATCTGCGGTTCCGCTTGAACAACGAAGCCGCGGCACAGGGCTAATAGCGAGCTGCGGAGTATTATTGGGCGCGAACATCGGCCCAGCAGGCGTTCGAGCAATCCGACCTTCGCCTTATTCGCGTGTCTTCGCGTTCATTTGCGGACAACCTGCTTGCTTGCGCCCCGACTTCGATGCCATTAGCGCAACAGGAAAGTCTGCCGATCGAGGGACGAATGCGCGGCGGTTCGCAGGCGTCTGGCGCATAGGCGGCGCTTTTCTAATCTGGGTAATCTGTGAAATCTGTGGTTCGTCTTGAAGAACGAAGCCACAGCACATCATCACCGATTGATATCGGCCGGGGTGGCGTCACTCGCGCCCGGCGCGGCGGGCCTTGGCGCGGGCGATGGCATCGGCGATGGTGGATTTCTTGGCCTCGGACGTGGCCTGTGCATCTTCGCGTGCATCCACCGTGGCCTCGTGGCGGCTGGCGCGGCGACGACGCGTGGTATGCCGGTTAAGCCGCTTCTGGCGTGCTTCGAACAGGCGGCGCGAACGGGCGGCGCGTTCGGCGTCGATTTCGCGGGCCGGGGGCCAGACCGGCTGGCCGCTGTCGGCTTCGGATTCTGGCATGTCGATACAGTCGACCGGGCAGGCCGGCACACACAGCTCGCAGCCGGTGCAGTCGAATTCGATGACGGTATGCATCTGCTTGGCCGCGCCGATGATGGCGTCGGTTGGGCAGACCTGAATACAGCGGGTACAGCCGATGCATTCGTCCTCGCGAATGAAGGCGACCTTGGGCAGGCTGGCATCGCCGCATTCCGGGTCGATCGGTTTGATCGCCTGGCCGGTGAGCTCGGCCAGCCGGGCCACCGTGGCATCGCCGCCGGGCGGGCAGCGGTTGATACCCGTTTCTCCGGCCGCGATCGCCTCGGCGTACGGCCGACAGCCGTCGTAGCCGCAGCGCCGACACTGGGTCTGGGGCAGCAGGGCATCGATATTGTCACTAATATCGGAGGGCACTACTGGATAGGTATATCGAGCACTGCGTCTGCATCCGCCTTCAGTTCACGACGCACGTTATGATCCATATGATCGAGATATATCCGTATGCCTTCGCGACGGGCGAACCTAAACGCGGGGACCAAATCGCTGTCGCCCGTGGCGACAACTATGGTGTCTACGAAACGGCGTAAAGAAAGTCTGGCGATATCCAGGCCAATCCGTAGATCGACACCTTTCTGTGCCGTGTTGGGCACGAGGTCGTTCGCTTGCAGCGGCCGAGGCTCGCCCTTGGTCAATGCTCGCATGGCAGAGCTACCAATTTTCCAGTCACGCGTCATCGTTTCGCCCATGCGAAGCGCGAAATTCGGCAGCATTTCCAGGCGATCCAGGAGACTCTTGTGTTGGCGGAACACGTCGGTCCGAGATAGATCGAGCATCTCGCGACTAATCGGGTTCAAGAGCGTTTCCTGGGCCGGCGGTGCGTGATAAAAGTAGATACGCAGTAGCGATTCTTGGGCCAGGAGAGGATGTTGTTGCAAGCGCGAGCAAGCGGCCTGAATATCCTCGGCGCTGGGGAAGCGTCGTAATTCGCGTTGCAGCTTCTTTATTACAAAGCCGCCGTCGAGCAAAATTGCGTATCTATCAGCCATAAAAATGGACCGCTAACCGCTCGTGGCACCGAAGTGCACTTGAATCAGTAACGAACGGCGCGGTCACTTCTTCTATCAATGGGGATGGTATACCCATTGGGTTCTGCTCGCAAAGTGGGTTATTTCACCTTGTCGCCAGGTTTCGCGCCATCGTCGGGCGAGAGAATATGCGGCGAGTCGCCGGCGGCGAGCAACATGCCTTCGGATACGCCGAAGCGCATCTTGCGCGGGGCGAGGTTGGCGACCATGACGGTCAGCCGGCCTTCGAGCTGGGCCGGGTCGTAGGCCGACTTGATCCCGGCAAAGACCTGCTTCTTGCCCAGCGCACCCACGTCGAGCGTCAGGCGCAGCAGTTTGTCGGCGCCTTCGACATGGTCGGCGGCCTCGATACGCGCAATGCGCAGGTCCACCTTGGCGAAATCGCCGATCTCGATGGTATCGCTGTCCACGGCGGCTTCGTCCTTCTTCTGCGGTTTGTTGTCTGCGGTTTTCGGTTCGGCTTCGGGCTGGGCCTGCGGCGCGGACTTGGCTGCGAGGTCTTCCTGGCTGGCCTCGATCATCTTGTCGATGGCCGGCTGTTCGACGCGGCGCAGCAGCGGTTTGAAGCGCTGAATCTCGCCCGATATTGGCGTGGCCAGATCGGCCCAGGTCAACGAATCGACGTTCAAAAATGCTTCGGCGCGCTCGGCGGTTTCCGGCAGCACCGGCTTGAGATAGATCGTGAGCTGGGCGAACAGGGCGAGGGCGGTGGTACAGATCTGTTGCAGTTCGTCTTCGCGGCCGTCTTCCTTGGCCAGCTGCCAGGGCGCGCGTTCGGCGACATAGGCATTGGCCTCGTCCGCCAGCGCCATGATCTGGCGGATGGCCTGGGCGAAACGGCGCTGTTCGTAGTGTTCGGCGATCTCGTCGGCCGCAGCGGCAAAGCGCTCGAACAGCTCCGGCGCGTCCAGCGTATCCGCGAGCTGACCGTCGAAGCGCTTGGTAATAAAGGTCGCACTGCGCGAGGCGATATTGACGTACTTGCCGACCAGGTCGGAGTTGATGCGCGCGCGGAAGTCGTCGAGGTTCAGATCCAGATCCTCGACCTTGCCGGAGAGCTTGGCGGCAAAGTAGTAGCGCAAAAATTCCGCCGGCATATGGTCGTGCCAGGTGCGCGCCTTGATGAAGGTGCCGCGCGACTTGGACATCTTCTCGCCGTTGACGGTGAGAAAGCCGTGCGCATGGATACCCGTGGGCGTGCGATAGCCCGCGCCTTCGAGCATGGCCGGCCAGAACAGCGCATGGAAATAGACGATGTCCTTGCCGATGAAGTGATACAGCTCGGCCTTCGAATCGGGCTTGAAGAAGGTGTCGAAGTCGAGATCGTCGCGACGCTTGCACAGGTTCGCGAAGCTGGCCATATAGCCGATTGGCGCATCCAGCCACACGTAGAAGTATTTGTCGTCCGTCCCCGGGATCTTGAAGCCGAAATAGGGCGCATCCCGGGAGATGTCCCAGTCCTTGAGTCCAGCTTCGAACCATTCGTCGAGCTTGCGGGTGACCGCTTCCTGGAGGTGATCGCTACGCGTCCAGTCGTGCAGGAATTTCTCGAAATCGCCGAGCTGGAAGAAGTAGTGCTCGGAATCGCGCTCCACCGGCGTAGCGCCGGAGAGCACGGACACCGGGTTGATCAGTTCGGTGGGCTGATAGGTCGCACCGCATTTTTCGCAGGCGTCGCCGTACTGATCCGGCGCGCCGCATTTCGGGCATTCGCCGCGAATGAAGCGATCCGGCAGAAACATCTGTTTTTCTTCGTCGAAGGCCTGCGAGATGGTACGACGCGCGATATGGCCGGCCTTGTCGAGCCGGGTATAGATTTCGCTCGCCAGCTCGCGGTTTTCGTCCGAATGGGTCGAGTGGTAGTTGTCGAAGCCGATCAGGAAATCGTCGAAATCGCGCTTGTGCTCGGCGCCGACATCGGCGATGAGCTGCTCGGGTGCGATGCCCATGTCGCGCGCCTTGAGCATGATGGGCGTGCCGTGCGCGTCGTCCGCGCAGACATAGATACAGCGATTGCCGCGCAGCTTCTGGAAGCGCACCCACACATCGGTCTGGATGTATTCCACCAGATGGCCCAGATGAATCGAGCCATTGGCATAGGGCAGGGCAGAGGTAACGAGAATATCGCGCGCCATAACAGGCTTTCTTGTCGGCTGTCGAAAGCCCGCCAGTATGCCACAGCCGTGCCCGGCCGGCCGGCGGTGGCTGCTATCATTGGCGCCGTTTCAATTGACCGAATCAATCCTGGAAAGCGCCATGAGCGATGCCCTAAAACAGACCGTCGAAACCGAACTCGGCCGTTTCCACGAGCCCTATCTGGATACCGACCTGATCAGCGCGCGCGCGGTGCGTTCGCTGGAGGTGAAGGGCGAGCGCGTGACCCTCGAACTCGATCTGGGCTTTCCCTGCGGCGATTATGGCCAGACGCTGGCCGAACAGGTGCGTACCATGCTCGAGGCGGTCGACGGCATCGAGCGCGCCGATGTCACCGTGGGTTTTTCGGTCGCCGCACGCGCGGTGCAGCCGTCGCTCAAGCGTGTCGAAGGTGTGCGTAACATCATCGCCGTGGCTTCGGCCAAGGGCGGTGTCGGCAAGTCGACGGTCGCGGCAAACCTCGCGCTGGCACTCAAGGCCGACGGCGCCTCGGTCGGCCTGCTCGATGCCGATATCTACGGCCCCAGCCAGCCGCGGCTGATGGGTATCGAAGGCCGTGCCCAGGCGAAGGACGGCAAGATGTTGCTGCCCATGCAAGCGCACGGCATGCAGACCATGTCGATCGGCTATCTCATCGACAAGGATTCGCCGGCCATCCTGCGTGGACCCATGGTGACCTCGGCGCTGCAGCAGATGCTGTTCCAGACCGCCTGGGACGACCTCGACTATCTGATCATCGATCTGCCGCCGGGGACCGGCGATATCCAGCTCACCCTGGCCCAGAAAGTGCCGGTGTCGGGCGCGGTGGTGGTGACCACGCCGCAGGATCTGGCGCTCATCGACGCCCGCAAGGGCGTGGAGATGTTCAACAAGGTCAACGTTCCCGTGCTGGGCATCGTCGAGAATATGAGCACGCATATCTGCTCGAACTGTGGCCACGAAGAAGCGATCTTCGGCGCCCACGGCGGCCAGACGCTGGCCGATGAATACGATGTCGGCCTGCTGGGCGAACTGCCGCTGGATATCTCCATCCGCGAAAATGCCGATGCGGGTCATCCCAGCGTGGTGGCCGACCCGCAGGGCAATATCGCCAGCGCCTATTTCGATATGGCACGACGTACCGCCGCGCGTCTGTCGCAGCAGAAGAAGGACTACGCCGGCAAGTTCCCGAACATCAAGGTGGAAAGTACCTAGGGAAGCTCTGCACAACCTCTCGCGGGTCGCGTTCGCCCTGAAAAGACTTCAAGGTCACAGACGTTGCGACAAGGCGTCCGAGCGCAGCGCCTGCCTCATTGGCAGATCAAACTCGGGAACGCAGTCGCGGCGTCTGTGAGGCCGAACCGCTTAGCGGCCGGGGCTTTGCGCGCGCTTGATCGGCGTCAGTGTTCGCTACCGTGCAGCAAGCACGCGACGCTCTCACTTCCTTGTCAATCGCACGCAAAGCACACGGCGCGACCGCGACAGGTTATGCAGAGCTTCCACAGGCGCGTTACAGGCGCCTAGCCGCGCAGCGCGCGAAACGCCTCGACCACGTGCTGCGCCAGGGCCTTGCCGGCCTCCGAACAATGCGCGCCGAATACGAGCGCCGTATGGGTATCGATCAGCGGCGGTAATTGCGGCTCGTCCAGGATTTCCAGGTCCGCTGAATCCACCAGCGGGCGCGGGAACGGCGCGATGGCCAGATCGGCAAGCACAGCCGCGCGCTGGCCGGCGCTGTGATCGCTGCTGTAGGCCACGCGATAACGCCGGCCGGCCCGGTCGAGCGCATCGATCGCGCTGGCACGCCAGGCACAGCCGGGTTCGGCCAGGGCCACGGGCAACGGCTCGCGCAGCTTCGCACTGCCGCCGCGTCGGGCCGCCCAGACCAGCGGCTCGCTGTGTACGATCTCGCCACGCTCGCTATCAACTTCCCGGCTGCCGACGGTGACGAGCGCGAAATCGATTTGCTCCGCGTCGAGGCGTTCGAGGATCACGCGGCTGGTGCCCGTGATCACATCCACCTGCACCGCGGGGTTGGAGCGTGCAAAGGCCGCCAGCACCCGCGGCAGGATGCGCCCGCCCACATCATCCGGCGTGCCCACCCGCACCGTGCCGTCGAGCGCGGGGGCGAGAAAACAGGCCACGGCTTCGGCATTCAGCGCCAGCAGCTGGCGCGCGTAGCGCAACAGCAGTTCGCCGTGTTCGGTGAGTTGCACGCGGCGTGCCTCGCGTACGAACAGGCGCTTGTCGAGCGTGGTTTCCAGGCCCTTGATCTGCATGCTCAACGCCGAAGGCGTACGGAATACCGCCTTGGCCGCGCGCGTGAAGCTGCCGTGCTCGGCGATAGCCACGAAACTGCGTAGCACCTCGGTATCGAGTAGTCGCTCGGTGGCGCCGCTGGTTTGGCCGGGCAGTCCAGTCATTGCGTTGTGTTAAATAAAACTGAAAGCAGAGTATAGATCTTTTCGCTGTATTGAAAAGCAGGATGCTTCCATGCTGATCCCGTTGCCAAGACATCGGTCACGCATCTGGAGGTATGTATGTGTCAATCGCCTGTCGAACATCGCCACGAGACCGGGCGCAGGTCTGGGTCTAGGTCGATCAGCCCGCAGATCGAGCGGCTCTATATGCCGGCCATGCCGCCGCTATGGCTGTTCGCACTGATCGGGCGTGCCCTGGCACGGTGGCGCAAGCGCCGGGCGGTCAAGGCACTGCTCAAGCGCGACGACCATATTCTGTGCGATCTGGGCTATAGCCGCGGCGAACTCCGGCGGCAGCTGGGCCAACCGGGCCTGGATGTATCCGTGCGCTGTAATCGAACCCCATGCGACGGGTCGTGAACGAGCGGGCAACGCTTTACGCGACGGCAGCCCGGCGACGGACCGGACTGCCGCTTATCGCGTGACGAAAACAGCGCGACGCGTGGCTCGAGGCGCGGATGGCGGACAACATGCATGCGTTCGCGCAAGCACATACATCACCAACTGTGCATTTACGCGTTGCGCGCCTCGTCGGCGATATCGATCACGATCTTTCCGACGGCCGCGCCCGCTTCCAGATGCGAATGCGCGGCGGCCACATCGCCGAGCGTGAAGCGGCGCTCGTCGAGCAGCGGCTTGAGCTGATCGGTCGCGGCGAGCGCGGCGGCCTTGGTCAGAATCTCGCCGTGGTGCTGGGGATGCACGCCGTGCAGCATGCTGGTGAGCATGAAGATGGTATGCAGCGTGAGGCTCTTGGTATGCATCGGGGTCAGGTCGGCCTCGTATTGCGACACGATGGTCGCGACCTGACCGTTGACCCGCGCTCCTGAAAAAGACGTCGCGATATCCGAACCGCCGGTGGCGTCGAAGACCACGTCGAAACCGCGGCCCGAGGTCAGGCGCTGGACGTAGTCCTCGACGCTTTCCTCGCGGTAGTTGATGGTTTCGTCGGCGCCCATGCGGCGGGCGATATCGGCCTTGGCGGCAGACGAAATGGTGGCTGCCACGCGTGCGCCCTGGGCCTTGGCCAGCTGGATGGCGATATGGCCCACGCCACCCGCGCCGCCGTGGATGAGCACATGATCGCCGGGGGCGATCCGGGTGCGATCGACCATCGCCTCCCAGGCGGTGATGGTCACCAGCGGCAGGGCCGCGGTTTCGCGCCAGTTCAGCGCGTCCGGCTTGAAGGCCATGAAGGCGGCATCGACAGCAATATATTCGCCGTAGGCGCCGCCGCGCCCGCGCAAACCGCCCGCGCAGCCATAGACCGCATCGCCGTTTTTGAAGCGGGTGACGCCTTCACCCACGGACTCGACCACGCCGGCCACGTCGCAGCCGAGCACGCCGGGCAGTTCCGGCGCGATCGGCGGGCCGGCGGCGCGCAGCTTGGTATCGACCGGATTCACGCTCGACGCGATCTGGCGCACCAGCAGCTGACCGGGTCCGGGCGAGGGGGTATCGATTTCGGCGGCTTCGAAGACATCGGGGGCGCCGAATTCGCGAATGAGCTGAACCTGCATGGCGGGCTCCTGAAAAGGTGTGAATCACAGACCGCCCAACGATACGCGATCATGCCGGCCGGCTCAGCCCGCGGATAGGCGTGGGGTGCGCCAAACAGCTAAACTGCGCGCTTTGCCCGCCGCGCAGAGTCGAGTCGATGAGTATCAAATCGGATAAGTGGATCCGCCGCATGGCCGCCGAACACGGCATGATCGAGCCGTTCGAGCCCGGCCAGGTCAAGGAAAACGAAACAGGCCGCATCGTGTCCTATGGCGTATCCAGCTACGGCTACGACGTGCGCTGCTCGCCGCATTTCAAGATATTCACCAATATCAATACTGCGGTGGTGGATCCGAAAGCCTTCGACCAAAAGAGCTTTCAGGATTTCGAGGGCGATATCTGCATCATTCCGCCCAATTCCTTCGCGCTGGCCTCGACGGTGGAGTATTTCCGTATTCCGCGCAGTGTGCTCACCATCTGTCTGGGCAAGTCCACCTATGCCCGCTGCGGCATTATCGTGAACGTCACGCCGCTGGAGCCGGAGTGGGAAGGCCACGTGACCCTGGAATTCTCTAACACCACCACACTGCCGGCCAAGATCTACGCCAACGAAGGCGTCGCCCAGATGCTGTTTCTGGAATCGGACGAAGTCTGCGAAACGTCCTACAAGGATCGTGGCGGCAAGTATCAGGGCCAGCGCGGCGTGACCCTGCCGCGTACTTGATATGCCCGTGGTGCGCTAGCGCTCAAGCGCGGTGAGCTGCATCCGAAAGACGCCGGTCTTGGGTTTTTCGTGCTCGACCTGTACCGGAATCCAGTCGGCGTTGCGCGCCAGCCAGAAGCGCAGGCCGCGCTTGGGGTCGTCCACGCGTTCGATCTTGAGCGTGTCGTAGCGCCCGGCCGGGGTCTTGATCCGGCCGCCATCGCTGGCCCGTAGCCGATAGGTCTTGTGCTTCTTTTCGTCGATGAGCTCGAAATCGCGCTCGCCGGCGTTATCCGGATCGGCGGTGCTGGCCACCCAACGCCGTGCCGCAATCTGAATCGACAGTGGGTCGAAGGCCTGTTCGCCCAGGGACAGGGTTTTGGTATCGCCGGCTTCGCTGCGATAGGTCACTTCATGGTTCGACCAGTCGAAGTCCAGCGCATAGCTGTCTTCGGTGTTGCCCTGCATATGATGCGAAAAGTGCTGCGGGCGAACCACGCCGTCTTCGATACAGAAACGGCTTTCGTCGTTCACGTCGCCCACGAACACCCGCACGATGGCGTTGGGGTTGGCTTCGCCGCGAAATACAAAGCAATTGTCGCTGCCGTCGCGGGCGAGGGAGAACCGGGTGGTGCCAAGGGTGACCGCCCCGCGTTTGACCTTGAACTGGGCATCGAAAGGTTGCATTACATCGGCTCCGGCAAGCGGTGAAAACAGCAGGGCGAGCAGCAGCACGCCGAGCGCGACCCAGCGCGTGGGTCGCGGCTCATGAAAGCGCCAGCCGGTCGTAGTGGTCATGCGGGCAGTGCTCCTGCAGGCGCTGGTCGCGCCAGACCACGCCATCCTTGAAAAACACACGCCCGGCCACGAGCTCGGCCAGCGCGGCCGGGTAGAGACGTTGCTCGACCTCGGCCATCACCCGTTCGGCGAGTGTTTCCGGCGTATCGTCGGCCGCGACCGCGATACTGCCCTGGCGAATGAGCGGCCCGTCATCCAGATCCGGGGTGACGAAATGCACACTTGCGCCGTGGCGTGTATCGCCATTGGACAGCGCGCGCTCGTGCGTGTTCAGCCCCTTGTAGCGCGGCAGCAACGACGGGTGAATGTTGACGAGCTTGCCATCGAAGCGTTCCACGAAGGCCTGGCTCAATATGCGCATGAAGCCGGCGAGCACCACCCAGTCGGGGCGCGCAGCCGATATGCGCGCGGCCAGGGCGCGGTCGAAATCCTCACGGTGTCTGAAACCGCTGGCCTCGATACACACACAGTTGAGCCCAGCCAGTCGCGCGATCTGCATGCCCGGCGCATCGGCGCGATTGCTGATGACCAGCGCGATTTCGGCATTCAGCTCGCCGGCGTCGATTGCTTGGATGATCGCCTGCAGATTGCGCCCGCGCCCGGAAATGACCACCACCAGACGCGGCAATGCCGGCGTCTTTTGCTCGGTTTCGATACTCAAACCAGGCGAACGGCGTCGTCGTCGGCGTTTTCGCGCGCGTGGATGTGTCCGATTTCAAAGACCTGTTCCCCGGCGCCGGTGAGCACATCAATCGCCTGGGCGCGTTGATCGGCCGGTACCACCACGCAATAGCCAATGCCGCAGTTGAAGGTGCGCGCCATTTCGCTGTCGCTGACGTTGCCGGCCTCGGCAAGCCAGTCGAAGATGGCCGGGCGTTTCCAGGCGCTGCGCTCGATGGTCGCCGCCAGATGATCCGGAATCACGCGGGCGAAGTTCTCGGCCAGCCCGCCGCCGGTGATATGGGCCATGGCCTGGACATCCACTGCCGCCAGCAATGCCTGGATGGCCTTAACGTAAATGCGCGTGGGCGCGAGCAGCGCATCGGCCAGACTCTGTTCGCCCAGACGTGTTTCCAGCGTGGCCCCAGCCACCTCGAGAATACGGCGCACCAGCGAGTAGCCGTTGGAATGCGGACCCGAGGCAGCCAGGCCGAGCACGACGCTGTCTTCGGCGAGGCGACTGCCGTCGATGCGTTTGTCGTATTCGACCACGCCCACACAAAAACCGGCCAGATCGAAATCGCCGCTGGCATACATGCCGGGCATTTCCGCGGTTTCGCCGCCCACGAGCGCCGCGCCGGCCTGGCGACAGCCCTCGGCGATGCTCTTGATCACGGGCGCGGCAACTGCGGCGTCCAGATGCGCGGTGGCGTAGTAGTCCAGGAAGAACAGCGGCTCGGCGCCGGTGACCAGCACGTCGTTGACGCACATGGCCACGAGATCGATACCGATGCCGTCGAAGCGCTTCGCATCGATAGCCAGGCGCAGCTTGGTGCCTACACCGTCGGTGCCGGATACCAGTACCGGCCGGCGATAGCGATCCACCGGCAACTCGAACAGGCCGCCGAAACCGCCCAGGCCGCCGATCACTTCGGGCCGACGGGTGGCCTCCACCGGTTCGCGGATTTCATCGACCAGACGATTGCCGGCATCGATATCCACGCCGGCATCGGCATAGCTCAGAGAAGGACGTTGGCTCACGTGAAATCGCTCGCGGTTGAAAGAGATTGAACCCGATGGGGCCGGTCGTGCGTGTTATTGTAACGCGGGTATCCGAGGCTGTTGCCAGCCCTGTCGATCGCAGCGATCCGGCAGTGGCCGGGCAGGCACGCATGCACCAGCGTGCCAGCGATTGGCGGATACGCAATTTGACCGAGCTTGCGGTTGTTCAACGTCGTTTCCATGTCGAGGTATGCGTGCAACACCAGTGGATTGACCGGGGCCGCACCGGCCGGCACGCCATCGCAGCGTGCATTCGCGCGCAATCGGTGCATGCCATGACATTCGGGGGCTAGCGTTCATGCTGAAAAGCCAGCGCAATATCTTCATCGGCCTTGTCGTATTCGTGGTGTTCACGATCTGGCTGCTGGGCTCGATTCTGACCCCGTTCATCATCGGTGCGGGGCTGGCTTATATGTGCGATCCCGTTGTCGACCGCCTCGAGCGTTTGCGCATGTCGCGTACCAGTGGCGTGGTGGTGGTGTTCGCGGTGGTCACGGTCGTGCTGTCGTTGTTGATGCTGTTGTTGCTGCCGCAATTGCAGAAGCAGCTCAATACGCTGATCCAGAATCTGCCGCGTTATCTCGACTGGATTCAGCGGGCCACTGCCCCCTACCTGGGCTCGTTCGGTCGCAATGGCCATTCGCTCGACGTGGAGTCGATCAAGACGCTGATTGCCGACAACTGGGGTACGGCCGGCGGGTTTGCCACTACTGTTGCCAAGAAGGCGTTTTCCTCGGGCACCGCGCTCATGGCGATCGCCATGAATCTGCTGCTGATCCCGGTCATCATGTTCTATCTGCTGCGCGACTGGGATCACATGGTCGCCTGGATCAAGTCGCAGCTGCCGCGTCGCTATGTCGGCACCATCAGCGAACTCGCACAGGAAACCGACCAGGTGCTGGGCCAGTTCATTCGCGGCCAGTTGCTGGTCATGACCGTGCTCGGTTCGATCTATATCGTCGGCCTGTGGCTGGCCGGCCTCGATCTGGCCCTGGTCATCGGCCTGGGCGCTGGGCTGGTGAGTTTCGTGCCCTATGTGGGCGTGATCAGCGGCCTGCTGGTGTCCAGCATCGCCATGCTGGTACAGACGGGCGATCCGTTCCAGCTGGTCTGGGTATTCATCGTGTTCGGCATCGGCCAGGTGCTCGAACAGGTGATTCTGCAGCCGCTGCTGCTCGGCGATGCCATCGGCCTGCATCCGGTCTGGGTGATCTTTGCGGTGCTCGCCGGTGGTCAGATCCTGGGCTTTGTGGGCGTGCTCATTGCCTTGCCGGTGGCTGCGGCCATGGCCGTGATCGTGCGCTATGGCGGGCGCCAGTGGCGTTCCAGCCGGGCCTATCTCGACCACTGATGTTCGTGTTCTGGACGGGGCCGCGCTGATGGCGACACAGTTGATTCTGGGCGTACAACTGCCACAGAGCGCGACCCTGGATGCCTTTGTCGGCGAGACCAATGCGCCGGTACGCGCGGCGGTGGCCCAGATCGTCGACGGGCGTAGCGAGCGGCTGTTCGTACACGGCCCCGAGGCCAGCGGCAAGACGCATCTGTTACAGGCCGCCTGTCGCGCGGCGGGCGATGCCGGCGCACGCAGTGTTTATGTGCCGCTGGAACAGGTCGCCGATCAGGCCGAATCCTTACTGGCCGGACTTCAGGATATGGACTGCGTGTGTATCGACGACGTTGCCGCGATTGCCGGCGATCGCGATGCCGAGATCGCGCTGTTGAGTCTGACCGACGGCCTGCGTGCCCGTGGCGGGCGCCTACTCGCGGCCGATCGCCATCCACCGGGCGAAATCGGTCTGGCGCTGCCCGATCTGGCCAGCCGCCTGGCCTGGGGCGGGGCGATCGCCACCGCCGAACTCGACGATGCCGACAAGCATGCGCTACTGGTCGAGCGCGCTGCCCAGCGCGGCATGACCCTGCCGGATGCCACCGCACGCTGGCTGTTGCGCCACGGCGCACGCGACGTGCCGGCGCTTATGCGCGCGCTGGATACCCTCGATCATGCCTCGCTCGCGGCGCATCGACGCCTGACCATTCCATTCGTCAAGCAGATCCTCGGCTAACGCCGGGCGGCGGTAGTTCGTTTTCGCCCGCGCATGGGCTTGGGTCTTTCAATCTGTGTAATCTGGGAAATCTGAGGTTCCGCTTTAACAACGAAGCCGCCGAACAGCGTGGTTGAAAACGCCCGCCCACATCGGCGTCTGTCGGTGGACAGCCTTTAGGGCGTTACGCGATGGTTCCCGAAAGGCAGTGATCCGCAGATTACGCAGATTTAATGATTTGGCCGTGGCGGGCGATTGGCTTACATCGGCCTTTTGGGCGGGGTGGCGTTGGCGGCGAAGAACGGTTCGCAGATCGACGTAGATCACGCAGATCGAAGAGAGATTTATCGCGGTTCGTTGGCGCTTGGCGCATAGGCAGCGCTCTTCTAATCTGCGTCATCTGCGAAATCTGCGGTTCCGCTTTAAGAACGAAGCCGCCGAACAGCACGGTTGAAAACGTCCGCCGACATCGGTGCCCGTCTGCGGTGTGTATGTGGCGTGAACATCAGACCCTCAGGCGTTCGGGTAATCGGACCGTCGCCTTATTCGCGTGTCTTCGCTTTCATTTGCGGACAACCTGCCTGCTTGAGCGTAGTGAGCAGCATTTCATACCTAACCGAGAGCGGGTTTGAAGCGCGGATGTCGCAAAGCAACGGTTTAGGAGCTACGCCGCTGGGCTTCGCGCTCGCGCGCATCCCATTTGGCGAATACCACGGTGCCTACGAACATGGCGATACTTGCACCCAGGCACAGGTCGACCGCCAGGCTGGGCTTGCCGGAAATATATTCGACCATCGCATAGGCCATATAGAACAATGCCGCCATCGACGCCCAGGCCGCGGTATAGATACGGGCCCGCGCCAGGCCGTTGAGCGATGCCAGCAGCGGCAGGCTGAAGATCGAGGCCAGCAGCAGCCGTTCCATGGTATGAACACCGGCAATCCAGAACAGGCTTGCGATCAACGCGATATTGCCGAGTACGGCCATCAGCAGGGCATAACGGGACCAGCGCATTACGATTGCCCCAGCTTGAGTGCGGTTCGGGCCACGCGCTCGCCCAGATTGCGTGCGAGCTGGCGTTCGATATCGGTCAGCGGGTGATCGCCCATGACGCCGGACACGTGGCTGGCGCCGTAGGGCGTGCCGCCGCTGTCGGTTTCGGCGAGCAGATTGTCGGCGGTATAGGTCAGGCCCAAGATCAACATGCCGTGGTGGAGCAGCGGCAACATCATGCTGGTGAGCGTGGTTTCCTGGCCGCCATGCAGGCTGCCCGTGGAGGTGAACACCGCGCCAGGCTTGTCGGCGAGCGTACCCGATAGCCACTGCCCGGACAGGGTATCGATGAAGTGCTTGAGCGGCGCGGCCATGTTGCCGAAGCGTGTGGGCGAGCCCAGGATCAGCCCGGCGCAGTCTTCGAGATCGTCGTGGCTGACATAGGGCGCGCCTTGTTCGGGCACCGCCGGTGCGCTGGCCTGCGTATCGGGCGAGACCTCGGGCACGGTGCGTACACGCGCCTGCATCGGTTTCGCACGGGCCACGCCGCGGGCAATTTCATTGGCCAGTGCCGCGGTGGCGCCGTTGCGGCTGTAGTAGAGCACGAGAATTTCGTTACTTGAACGCGCGTTGCTCATGAATCGGAGTCCTGACGAGAGTCGATAAGTTCGAATACGCGCTCGGGCGGGCGTGCGATGAGCGCGTGTGTGCCAAGCTGAATTACCGGGCGTTGCATGAGGGCCGGCTGATCCAGCAACAGGCTTAGCACGCGCTCGCGATCGAGCGTCTGCGCGCTGTAGCCACTGTCTGCAAACGCCGTATCACCGGTGCGCACCAGCGATGCCGGTGGGCTGTCCAGCCCATCGAGCAACGCGCCCAGCTCTGCGGCGCTGGGCGGATTTTTCAGATAATCGCGCACTTGGGGGGTATGCCCGGCCTCTTCGAGCAGCGCCAGGGTCGCCCGTGATTTCGAACAGCGTGGGTTGTAGTACAAACGCATGGCAGTGGCGGGTGAAAACGGGCGGCTCATCCTGCGGCGCGCGTGTCGACAACGCAATGCCGCGTAGCGATCAGCGGGCGTACCAGCGTGTCTGCAACGCACTGGCCACCCGCGAGGGATACCAGTACTGGCCGAGGCTGCCGTTGTAGCGCGCCAGCGCACGGGTGAGATCGCCATCTTCCTTGTCGAGATAGAAGGCCAGAATCGTGCAGCCGTAACGCAGGTTGGTGCGCATATCGAAGAGGTTGTCGTCAGGCCGGCCGATTTCGTCGATCCAGAACGGCATGATCTGCATCAGCCCGATCGCGCCCGCCGAGGAAACGGCAAAGCGTTGAAAGGCGGATTCGACCTGGATCAGCGATAGCACGACCTGCGGGTCCAGCCCGGCACGCGCGGCTTCGGCATGCACGGTCTTGAGCAAAGCCATACGCCGGCCCACATCGGGCATGAGCCGCTCCAGGCGGGTCGACATATCCAGTAGCCACACCTCGGCCTCGAAACGGTTGGAAAACGTGGCCGAATCGTGAACCGCGTTCATGAGCGCACGTCGCAGTGCCGGGTCCACGGTCTCCGGCTGGGCCGCGGCGGCATGCCCGGGCGTGCTCGCGAACACCGCGCAGCCCAGCGCGGCGCAGCACAGCATGCGCGCCAGCCACCGGCGAATACGCGATTGCGGATACGTCTCGGACAAACTCGCTCCCCGTTACCCCGGATTCGTCGGCCGTCGATGCGGCCCGCGAGTCGGGCGCGGCGCCGGCATGTCGTGTGGCCAATCTTCGACGTTATCGGCGCCTAGCGACCCAACTTTTGGCGCAGCGCTTCAACGCTGTGTTCGATCTGACTGTTTTCGCTGTCGCGCCGGCCCTTGTATTCGAGCGTGCCGGCCTCCAGCCCGCGATCGGAAACGACCACCCGATGCGGTATGCCGATGAGCTCGGCATCGGCGAACATCGGGCCCGGGCGCAGGCCGCGGTCGTCGAGCGCAACATCGATGCCCACCCGACGGCATTCGGCATACAGGTTTTCGCAGGCCTCACGCACCGCCGCCGACTTATCAGCCTTGATCGGGATGATGACCAGCTCGAAGGGGGCGATCGCGGTGGGCCAGCAAATGCCGGCGTCGTCGAAGCACTGCTCGATGGCGGCGGCGACGATGCGCGATACGCCAAAGCCGTAGCAGCCCATTTGCGGGGTCACGGACTGGCCGTTTTCGTCGAGTACGGTTAGTTCCAGCGCACGGCTGTACTTGTCGCCAAGCTGAAACACATGGCCGACTTCGATGCCGCGCAGAATCGACAGCGGCGAGCCGTCCGGGCTCGGATCACCCGCCACCACATTGCGCAGGTCGGCGAATTCCGGCTCCTGCGTATCGCGACCCCAGTTGAAGTTCACGAAGTGCACGCCATCGCTGTTGGCACCCACGGCCATGTCGGCGGCGTTCTGGACCGCGTAATCAGCGATTACGCGTACATCGACACCCACCGGGCCGAGCGAGCCCGGGCCGGCGCCGAAATGCTTGCGGATGACGGCTTCCTCGGCGAATTGAAGCGGCGTGGCGATGCCGTCGATGCCCTCGGCCTTGATTTCGTTGAGCGTATGATCGCCGCGCAGTACCAGCAGCACCGGGCGCTCGTCGTCGCCCATGACCACGATTGCCTTGGCGGTGGACTCGGCCGGCAGATCGAGCGCGCTGCACAGCTCGGCGATCGTGGCGACACCGGGTGTGTCCACACGGCGCAGCTCGCCGGTGGCGCTCGGGCGCGGCGTATCGCTGGCCCGCGTTACGGCGGCTTCGATATTAGCGGCATAGCCACCGTTTTCGGCGACCGCGAGTTCGTCTTCGCCGGCATGAGCGAGCACGTGGAATTCCTCGGACTTCGCACCGCCGATCGCGCCGGAATCCGCCGCGACCACGCGGTAATCCAGGCCGATGCGATCGAGAATACGCGCATAGGCGGCGCGCATGACGTGATATTCGCGATCCAGATCCGCGGCGTTCATATGAAAGGAGTAGGCATCCTTCATGATGAATTCGCGCGCGCGCATCAGGCCGAAACGCGGCCGGATCTCGTCGCGAAACTTGGTCTGGATCTGGTAGAAATTCACCGGCAGCTGCTTGTAGCTGCTGATATCGCGCTTGGCGTAATCGGTGATGACTTCTTCATGGGTCGGGCCGAAACAGTACTGGCGATCGAGCCGGTCGGTCATGCGCAGCATGAGATCGCCCATGGCGTCCCAGCGCCCGCTCTGCTGCCAGAGTTCGGCCGGTTGCACGGCGGGCATGAGTACTTCCAGCGCGCCGGCCGCGTCCATTTCCTCGCGCACGATGTTTTCCACCTTGCGCAATACCCGCATGCCCAGCGGCGTCCAGGTATACAGGCCGGCACCGAGCTTGCGGATCATGCCGGCACGCAGCATCAGCTGATGCGACACGATTTCGGCATCGGCCGGGGTTTCCTTGGTAGTGGACAGGGCGAAGGCGGATAGACGCATGGGCGAAGGCCGGTTGGGTCGATGAGCGAATCAGCCCGCGATTCTACAAAAAAGCAGGGCGCGCCGCGCAAAGCGCCAGGCGCGCGCGGGGCGGGTCAATCCAGAATCGTGAGCACGCGTTCGCGCATGGCGGCGTCTTCGCGCTGCCAGGCGCGCATTTCCAGTACGCCCTTGATGTTGAGCGAAATGATCAGATACAGCGCATCCGGATAGCCCAGGCCTTCCAGATCGTGGACCGAGGGCTCGGGCGGTGCGCTCGGGTGCGAGTGATAGATCGCGAGCATGCGTTCGCCGCGCTCGCGCATGGTCTTGAGCGCGTCGATCTGACCGGCCGGGTCCATTTCGAAACGACAGGCGGGCTGTGCGGCCACATTGGCGACCGGATAGATCTCATGCGGCATGCCGGCGCGCTCGCTGACAAAACCGCAGACTTCGGCGTCCGGCTGTTTCTGGGCTTCGAACAGCAGCCGGGTGGCCAGCATCCGGCTCATCTTCACGGGTTTCACGCCTGGATCCTTTATCTGCAAAAGACGCGCATCATAGCGCCCGATACCAATTCAAACGAGCGCGGCACGCGCACAGGGCTAGTGCGCGGTACGAATCGCGTTCGCGCAACGCTCGGCGCTGACCGGGACCAGTTCGAAATCCAGCAGGCGCCAATCCAGTGACTCGATATCGCGGCGTGCGCGTTCGAAGCGCTCAAGCACGTCGTGCGTTTGCGGGTGTGGGCAGACAAAGGCAATACCGGTCAGGCGCCGGCCTTCCTCGCGCAGGCGTACCCGGGCTTCGGCGACCCAGTCCAGCGCTTCGAGATGATCGCGCAGTTGCTGGCTCAAGGGATCGACTTCGCTGGTGCCGAGCTTGCGCGGCACCTCGTCGATGAGATCGCACACGGCGGTATGCAGATGGCGCAGGCCGTGACGCAGGATATCGGCGCCGATGATCAGCGTGGCCACGAAATCCGCCCACCACAGCCCCAGGCCGATACCGAGCACGCCCACAATGGCCGCGCCGCCAGCCAGCCAGCTCGCCCGGCCCATGGTCGCATCCGCATACAGGCCCTTGTCGTGCAAATCGATCGCCAGACGCTGGCGCGAGCGCCCGGCAATCACCGGTACGAGCATGCTGTAGGCCAGCGCGGCGAGCACCGGCCAGCCGCCCCAGTGCCAGATCGGTGTTTGCCACCAGCTCTGAAGGGCCGGATGCTTGAGCTCGATCAGGCCGCGCAAGCCGACATACAGCAGAAACAGGCCCATGGCCGATAGCGCCAGCGCGCCGCTGAGAAAGGCGATGGTGCCGGCACGATAAAACCCGTAGGGAAAACGCGGCCGGGGCGGCAGGCGCTCGACCCGACAGGCCACCAGAAACGCCACGGGCGGCAACAACGCCCACAGGCTTTTCAACCAGATGGCGGTGAGTGACTGGGTCGTGCCCAGCGCGAGATACAGCGCGCCCACCGCCGTGATACGCAATACCAGAGTCAGCCATTCGACACGCCGTGCCCGCGCGAGCGCGCGTTGTTTGGCCGCGGGCAGGCGGTTCGGGTCGCGCGGTGCGTGTTCGGTCATGACCGGGCCGCAACGCCGCCCGATGCCGGGTACGCGTTGCGATCAGGGATAAATATGAATCCGCGTACCATCGCTCACGCGCTCCCAGATCGTATCGATCGCTTCGTTGGAAACCGCGATACAGCCGTTGGTCCAGTCGCCCTCGCGCTCGCGATCGTCGTAGTCCGGCTGGCCGTGGATCATGATCAGATCGCCCGGATCGGTGCCGCGGGCGGCGGCATCGCGACGGTCGCGCTCGTTCGGATACGAAATATGGATCGAGCGGTGGAAGATGCTGTCCGGATTGCGCCAGTCCAACCGGTAAAAGCCTTCAGGCGTGCGGTTGTCACCGCGCTGACGCTTTGTGCCGACAGGATTCTTGCCGAGCGCGATCGGAAACTGATCGACCAGTTCGCCGTCGGCATACAGATACAGCACGCGATTGGCCTTCATCACCACCACCAGGTCCACCGGTGGTCGGTTGCCATCGTCGGCATAGTCCTGGGCGGGCGCGGCCGTGGCCAGCATCAGCCCCAGTGTTGCCAGCGCAAAGAGCAGCAAACGGATCGTAGGGGTTGCTTTAAAGCGCATGGCGAGCTCGGTTGAAAACGAAACAACGCGCAGGGTGCGCGCGGCAGACGGCAATTCTGCCGCGCAGTGCGCGCTTGCGCCAACCGTAACAATGCGCAGGGTTCAGGCGCCGCGCTCGCATGAAACCGCGACACGCCCTAGGATGAGCTCAGCAGCATACGTCTCCCGAAGGCGCGCCGCCGGGTGGCGGTGCGTCGCGCCAGCCTATTTAGCAATCTAGAGGAATCGACATGAGCAAGACGCCGGTCACAGTCATCAAGGGCGACGGCATCGGCCCGGACATCGTCAACGCGGCACTGCGCGTGCTCGACCGTCTGGATACCGGTTTCGACTACGAAGAGGTCATCGTCGGCCAGGCCGCGCTCGACGCGGGCGAGGTCGACGTCATGCCGGAGTCTGCACTCAAGTCCATCGAGCGTACGGGGCTGGTACTCAAGGGCCCGGTCACCACGCCATCCGGCAAGGGGTATCGCTCGGTCAATGTGGCCATGCGCAAGCATTTCGATCTCTATGCCAATGTCCGGCCGACGCTGTCGATGCCCGGCACGCAGTCGCGCTACAACAATCTCGACATCATCACCGTGCGCGAAAACACCGGTGGCATGTATTCCGGCCAGGGCCAGAAGGTCTCCGAGGATGGCAACCGTGCCGAGGCGCTGTCGGTGATCACCCGCTCCGAATGCGAGCGCATCATCCGTTTCGCCTTCGATATGGCGCGTGCGCGCGGTCGGCGCAAGGTCACGCTGGCGCATAAGGCCAACATCATGAAATCTACCTCCGGTTTGTTTCTGGAGGTCGGGCGCCAGATCTCGGAAGAGTACGACGATATCGAGCACGACGAGGTGATCGTCGACGCCTGCGCGATGAAGCTGGTCATGCATCCCGAGCGCTTCGACGTCATCGTTACCACCAATCTGTTCGGCGATATTCTCTCGGATCTGTGTGCCGGGCTGATCGGCGGCCTGGGCCTGGCGCCCGGCGCGAATATCGGCGAAAGCTGTGCCATGTTCGAAGCCGTGCACGGCAGCGCGCCGGATATCGCTGGCAAGGGCATCGCCAACCCCACGTCGGTGATTCTGGCCGCGGCGCTCATGCTCGAGCATGTCGACCAGGCCGAAAACGCCAATCGCCTGCGTCGCGCGGTGCGGTCGGTGGTCGCCGAGCATGATCGGGTGACCCCGGATCTGGGTGGCAACGCCACCACCGAGCGCTTCACCGACGCAGTCATCGAACGGCTAGGCTAGCGCCCGGGCAGGGGCGGCGTTCTACCCGGCGCCGCCCCCTGCGCCATGACCGCCAGGCGCGGATACGCCTGTTCTTAATCGATTCGACACCAAAACAGCTGACTTGGACCGCTGTTTTCAACGCCATTGGAAAACGAACGACCGCACCTGGCCGGTTGTTCGTTGTTCAGTGGCTTCGCGGTCTTCGGCCGCGCCGCGCAAGCGCTCGCATGTGCGCATCCAACTCGAAAATCTTCTGTGTTTATGCCGGGTTAACAAGGCCGTAGAGCCGTCATGGGCCAGGGTGCGCATGGCATGGCTGATTGGCCACGCTCGATGCCTGGCGCGAATGCCCCATGTTCGTCGGCGCGATGCTAGGCGTTGTTGCATTGTTGCTGGCGTATGCCGGCAATATCGCGCAATGTCGGTATGGGTAATAATGAGTACAGGCGCGCATCGCGATTGCGGCCCACTGCCAACGCCGACGGGGAGATGAAGATTACCGTGGCAAGCACGCGCAACATCTGTAACGTGCGCAGAAAGTAACCGGGTCGGCAGGGCGTTGGCACGGTTTCGTGCATTAACTTCTATCGAACGTGCTGCAAGCGTTCGGATTTCAATACGACGTCGGCTGCGGGGAATCGGCTAGCGCATGAACGATTACCATTATCTGGCCGAGCACAGCCCGGCAGCGCTTTTACTGGTGCAGGCCACGGGCACGATCATCGCAGCCAATCCGGCGGCCTGTCGGATGCTCGGCCGGCAACGCGAACAGTTGCAAGCGCTGGCGGTCGATGACTGGTTGCAGCACGCCAGCCAGGTTCTCTCCGTGATCGCCGCCGCGCCCAACAAGGCCGTTGCCGTGACGCTGTATACAGGCGATGGCGCGCAATTGGCAGCACAACTGCATGTGCGCTGGTCCGAGCATGCCGATCACGGGCGTGTGGCCAGTCTCGCCTTGAGCCGGATCGCCACCCAGGCGCGGCGGACCGACGATCGTGCGCGTGCTGCTCGCACCGCGATCGAGCATATGGACGAGGCCGCGGTACTGCTCGATGCCGAGGCGCGTATTCGCGCGCTGAATCCGGCTTATACGCGTATCACCGGTTATACCGAAGCCGAAGCCCTCGGCCAGCCATTGCAGTTGCGCGATTCGCATCACGAGGAGAGCTTTCTGCTTGATCTGCTTGCCGGACTGGAAGCCGGTCAGGGGTGGGCGGGAGAGATGAATAGCCGCCGCCGCGCCGGCGAGTATTACCCGGCCTACGTCAAGATCACCGCGCTCGATCGTGCCGATAAGGATGGCGATCGGCTGTTCGTGGCCGTGTTTCGGGATCTGAGCGCCGACAAGGCGTATGAAGCACGCATCGAGTATCTCGCCCATTACGATACGCTCACCGGTCTGGCCAATCGCACGCTGATCGAAAAACGTGCCGAACTCGCGCGTATCGCGGTGGCCCGCGATGGCCGGCACCTGGCCCTGTTGTTTCTCGATCTGGACGGTTTCAAGGCGGTCAACGATTCGCTTGGCCATGCGTTGGGCGACGAGCTGCTCTGCCATGTCGCCGACCGCTTGCGCAATGCCGTCAGCAAGACCGATATCGTCGCGCGTCAGGGCGGCGATGAATTCGTGATTCTGCTCGACTCGATTTCCAAGCCGGAAGATGCCGCCTATGTGGCCACCCGCATCCAGGAAAAGCTGCGGGTGCCGTTGACGCTGGGCGACCAGACGGTGTTCACGACCGCCAGTATCGGCATCAGCTGTTACCCCGACGACAGTCAGGACCTGACCACGTTGCTGCGTAATGCTGACATGGCGATGTATCGCGCCAAGCGTCAGGGGCACGGCCGCTATGTGTTCTATCGGCCCGAGATGGATGCCAACGCGCACTGGATGCTGCAGCTGCGCAACAACCTGCATCGCGCGCTCGAACGCGACGAGCTACATGTGTATTACCAGCCGTTCGTGGATGTCACCAGCGGGCGGGTCACCGGCATCGAGGCACTGCTGCGCTGGCAAAGCGACGAGCTGGGCATGGTATCGCCGAGCGATTTCGTGCCGATCGCCGAGGAAACCGGGCTGATTCTGGAAGTCGGTGAATGGGTATTACGCCAGGCCTGCCAGCAGCTTCAGCGTCTGCACGCCCAGGGCTACGACCATTTGCGCGTGGCGGTGAATCTGTCCGCGCGCCAGTTCCGCCAGACCGATCTTGTCGCCCAGATCGCGGCCGTGCTCGAACAAACCGGCCTGGACGGACGTCATCTGGAACTCGAGATCACCGAAACGGTGCTCATGGAACAGGCCGGCGCGACCCTGGATACGCTGCATGCCCTGCAGGCGCTGGGTGTTGCGGTCGCGCTCGACGATTTCGGTACCGGCTATTCGTCGTTGAGCTATCTGCGCCGGTTCCCGATCACCTATCTCAAGGTCGACAAATCCTTCGTCGACGGCATCCCTGGCGAAAAGGGCGATCTCACCATCACCCGCACGATCGTGGCCATGGCTCGCAGCCTGGGCATCCGCGTAACCGCCGAAGGCGTGGAAACCCTCGAACAGCGAAAATGGCTGCGCCATTGGCATTGCGAAGAGGCCCAGGGTTATCTCTACAGCCTGCCGCTGGCCGCAGACGATCTGGAATGGCTGCTGAGCAATCACGAGGTGTTGCCGCTGGGCAACGAAACCGGCACGCTGGCGAGTGAACCAACTCAACTGAGCAAGGAATAGACGTAGTGGCGAAGCGAGAACTCGTAGCCACGCCGCGCCTGGCGACCGGTGTCGAAGGCCTGGACGCCTTGCTCGGCGGTGGCTTGCCCGATCGACGCCTGACCCTGTTGTACGGCGGTACCGGCGTGGGCAAGACCGTGCTCGCGCTGGAAATACTGGTCAACAGCGCGCGCGAGGGGCTGCCCGGCGTGGCTGTGGGTTTCGAAGAAGGCCCGGACGAACTGGTCGAAAACCATGTCTCGTTCGACTGGGGCCTGGCCGAGACCGTGGACGACAAGATCCATCTGATGGCTGCCCGTGTCGAGGACGAGTTCTATAATGCCGGCGCTTTCGATATTTCCGGTCTGCTGGCCGCTATCGAAGCCAAGGTCAAACAGACCGGCGCGCGCTGGGTACTCATCGATGGCCTCGATGCGCTGCTGGGTACGCTCGGCGACCGCGTGGCGGCGATGCGCGAACTGTTCCGGCTCAAGCACTGGCTCACGGGCTGTGGCGTGGCGGTGATCATGACCGCCAAGCTCGATCACCCCGATACCACCGGCGGTACGCATTTTCGCGATATGCCTTATGTCGCCGATTGCGTGATCGAACTCAGCAACGTCGCCCACAAGCGCACGTTTGCGCGCACGCTGCGGGTGGTCAAGCTGCGCGGCGGCCAGAGCAGCAGCGCGGAAATGCCGTTCGTGATTCGCAGCAGCGGCGTGCTCGTTGCCGAACGAGAAAACTACCCATTGACCGCCAAGGTGTTCGACGAGCGTCTGGGCACCGGCCTCGATCGGCTGGATACCATGCTTCGTGGCGGGTTGATCCGTGGCAACAGTGTGCTCGTGTCCGGGCCGCCGGGCGCAGCCAAGACCAGTCTTGCCGCCTGTTTCGCGCGCGAGATGGCCGAGCGCGGCGAGCGTGTGCTCTATGTGAGTTTCGACGAGGCAGGCGATCAGATCGTCGAGGATTTGCTGTCGGTGGGTATCGACCTGCGTCCCTATGTGGACAGCGGCTTGTTGCAGATCCACGGCATCCTCGCGGGCGCGACGAGTGCCGAAGCGCACTATATCGATATCCATCACGCGATTCGCGAGTTCGCGCCGGCGCATATCGTGGTCGACCCGATCTCGGCGCTGGTCAAGGCTGGCGGCCTGGAGATGGCGGTCGATGTCAGTGATCGGCTGCTCGATCTCGCCAAGGCCAGCGGTACTACGTTTTATGTCACCGCGCTGTCGTCGTCGCGGACGCCGAGCTCGGATATGGAAAGCCATCTCGCCAATATCGTCGATGTATGGATCGGCGTGAGTTATCGCGTCGATGAGGGCGAGCGCAATCGCGCGTTGTCGGTAATCAAGGCGCGGGGTATCAACCATTCCAATCAGATACGCGAACTCACGCTCGACGACAGCGGGCCGAGTCTGGCCGATGTGTATATCGCCAGCGGCGAGATGCTGATGGGCTCGGCGCGCCTGCGCGAAGAACAGGACGCCGCCGCGCGCCGGCGCAGTGAACAGCATCGCTACGAACGCGATCGTCAGCGCGTGGAAAACGAGATCGCCGATACCAGCGAGCAGATCGCCACCCTCACGCGCAAGCTCGATCAGCAGCGCGTCGATCTCGAACAGCTCGAGCGCCACGCCCAGGACCATCTCGAGCAGCGCGTACAGGATCGGGGACGCCTGCTGCGCAGCCGCGGCGCGGATGCCAACGATCGCCGGTTTTCCGATGAGTGGCCGTCATGAGCGAAGTGCAGCCGGTTAACTGTGACGTCGAGCCGACGCAGACCCATCCTCGGGTACGGTTGTTTGTCGCCGGCGATTCGCCCAGCTCGCGGCGGGCGCGGCGTGCGGTCGAGGCAGCGCTGGGTGCGCAGGCACAGTCATCCGGCCTGCGTTTCGAGGTGGTCGATGTATTACGCGAACCCGAACGCGCGCTCGAATCCAAATTGCTGGCCACGCCGACGTTGATTATCGAGCATGGCGGTACCGTCAGCCGCTATGTCGGCGACCTGTACCAACGCGAAGACGTCGCTTACGAACTGGCTCAGGCAGTCGAACAGGACTGAATAGGCGCGCCAGCCGTCGGCTGTGCTCTGCCGAGCTCATAACCGGGCACAGGTGACCCGCTCGTTACCGCCCAGGTCGCGGATCGTTCTAACGTTTGCCCAGCCGGCGAGCAGGGCACGTACGGCCGCGCCCTGATCGGCGCCGTGTTCGAGATACAGCGCGCCCCCGGTATGCAGATGATCGCGCGCGCCGGCGACGATCTCGGCCAGATCGGCCAGGCCGTGGTCGGCTGCGACCAGCGCGGCCTCGGGTTCGTGGCCGAGCTCGGGCGCGGCCAGATGTCGGTCGCCGGGCGCGACATAAGGTGGGTTGGCTACGATGATATCGAAACGCTGATCGCCGACGGCGCCATACCAGGGCCCGTGGGCGAAAACGACCGTTTCGATGCCCAGCCGTGTCGCGTTGGCCTCGGCACAGGCGAGCGCCGCGGCGCTGGCATCGGTGGCCACCAGCCGCCAGTCGCTGCGTTCGCTGGCCAGCGCCAGGGCGATGGCGCCGCTGCCCGTACCCAGATCCAGCACATCACGACGCTGCGCATCATGGTGCTCGAGTACCGCTTCCACCAGCGTTTCCGTATCCGGGCGCGGAATGAGCACCGCCGGCGTGACCGCGAGGTCGAGTGTCCAGAAGCCGATATGGCCGGTGATATAGGCCAGCGGCTCGCCGGCGGCGCGGCGCGCGAGCAGGGTATCGAAGCGCGCGCGCACGGCATCGTCAACGCGCTCATGCGCATGAATCAGCAGCCAGCTGTGGCCCACGCCCAGGGCGTGTTCGAGCAATCGGATGGCATCCAGATCGGGGCTGTCGCTGTGTCCGCGCAGGCGTGTACCTGCGGCGCGGCGCAGCGTCTCGATGGTCGCGTGCACGCGGTGCTTAGGCTGCGCCCATTTCGGCGAGCAGGTCGGCCTGGTGTTCGCTGGTCAGGGCATCGACGATCTCCTCGAGATTGCCGGCCATGACGTCGTCGAGCTTGTAGAGGGTGAGGTTGATACGGTGATCGGTGACGCGGCCCTGCGGAAAGTTGTAGGTACGGATACGCTCGGAGCGATCGCCGCTACCCACCAGTTTCTTGCGCGTAGCAGCCTGTTCGCTGGCCTGTTTGTCCTGTTCGGCGGTCAGCAGCTTGGTCTGCAGCAGGCTCATCGCGCGTGCCCGGTTTTTATGCTGGGAGCGTTCCTGCTGGCACTCGACCACCACGCCGGTGGGGATATGGGTGATACGAATCGCCGAGTCGGTCTTGTTGACGTGCTGGCCGCCCGCGCCGGCGGCGCGGAAGGTATCCACGCGCAGATCGTTGGGGTCGATCTTGATCGCTTCGATTTCGTCGGCCTCCGGCAACACCGCTACGGTGCACGCGGAGGTATGAATCCGGCCCTGGGATTCGGTGGCCGGCACGCGCTGAACGCGGTGCGCGCCGGATTCGAACTTCAACCGCGAAAAGGCGCCGCTGCCGATCAGGCGCGAAATGACTTCCTTGTAACCGCCATGTTCACCCTCGCTGGCCGACAGTATCTCGACCTGCCAGCCCTGTTTTTCGGCATAGCTGGAATACATGCGCAATAGATCGCCGGCGAACAGGGCGGCTTCGTCGCCGCCGGTGCCGGCTCGGATTTCCAGATACAGATTGGCATTGTCGTTCGGGTCGCGCGGGATCAGGTGCTTGCGCAGTGCGGCTTCCAGGCCGGTCAGGCGTTCGCGGGCATCGTCGAGTTCCACCTCGGCCATTTCCCGCAACTCGGCCTCGTCGGATTGTTCCATTTCCTCGAGATCGGCGATTTCATCGACCAGGGCGCGCCAGGCGCGATAGTCCGCCGCCAGCGACTCGAGCTGGGCGTATTCCTGGGACATGCGCCGGAACTTGTCCTGATCGCCGATGACCTCGGGGTCGGCCAGCGAATGCGCGAGGTCCTCGTGGCGTTCGACCAGTTCCTCGAGTTTTGCGCGCAGGGAATCTTTCATTCGTTGTCTTCTATATTCGTCTTGGAAAACAGGTCGCGCGCGCTGTAGGGCGGCGTTTCGCGATCGAGCTGGAACAGCTGCCGGGCGCTGGTCAGCAGTTCCTGCTGGTGCGCGCCGCGGGCCTTGCGCAATGTGGCGCTCGGCTCGTGCATGAGCTTGTTGGTCAATGTGTGGGCCAGGTAGGCGAGCACGTCGTCGGCGTCTTCGCCCCGGGCCAAACGCCGTCTTGCCTTGGCGAGCACGTCGTCGCGATCGGCATAGGCCTGATGGCGCAGATCGCGAATGGTATCGATCGCCTGGCGCGAGTCCAGCCAGTCGATATATTCCTCGATACGGACATCGAGCATGCCGTCGGCCAGCGTGGCCGCCTTTTCGCGCGAGCGGCGATTATCGTCGATCACGCTTTGCAGGTCATCCACCGAATACAGGTAGATATCCTCGAGCTTGCCGGCGGCCGGGTCGATATCGCGCGGCACGGCCAGATCGAGCGCGAACATGGGCTTGCGTCGGCGTTGTTTGACTGCGCTGCGTAGCTCGTCGAAGCGCACCAGATAGCCGGGCGCGGCGGTCGAGGAAATCAGCATGTCGGCTTCGGTCAGATGGGTGGCGACATCCTCGAGTGCGATCGCATAGCCGTGATAGCGCGTGGCCAGGGCCTGGGCGCGCTCGATGCTGCGGTTGGCGAAGATCATGCGTTGCACGCCGGCCTCGGCCAGGTAACGCGCGGCCAGATCGACGGTTTCGCCGGCGCCGATGAACATGGCCGTGGTTTCGGTCAGGTCGGCAAAGATCTGGCGGGCGAGGCTGACCCCGGCATAGGCGACCGATACCGGATTGGCGCCGATATCGGTCTGGGTGCGAATCTGCTTGGCGACGGCAAAGCTGTGCTCGAACAACCGGGTGAGCAGTGGCCCGGCGCCGCGCGCGGCACGGGCGCTGCGGTAGGCGTTTTTCATCTGTCCGAGAATCTGCGGCTCGCCCAGAATCATCGAGTCCAGGCCGGCGGCTACGCGCAGGCTGTGGCGCACGGTTTCCCGGTCGCGATGAATATAGAAATAGGGCGCCATATCGTCGTCGTTTAGGCCGCGCTGTTCGCACAGCCAGTGCCGCAGGCAACCGTCACCGGGGGCGTCGGTTACCGCATAGAGTTCGGTGCGGTTGCAGGTCGACAGGATCGCGCCCTCGTGCACATGCGGCAGGCGCAGAAAATCGTCGAGCGCGGCATCGAATTGCTCGGGGGGGAATGCCGCGGTCTCACGTACCGAGAGCGGGGCAGTGATATGGTTCAGGCCGACGGTCAGCAGCGTCATTGCACTATTCTACCGCTACAGTCACTTACGACGCGCGCTTTGCATAGCCGCTGGCTGGATCGTCGCGCTATCATTGATTCATGCATATTATTAATCCGGCACCAAAACGGCTGACGGTGTCAGCTGTTTTCAACGCCATAGGAAAAAGAACATCGGCGCCTGTTCGTCGTTCTTTTCCCATGGCTTCGCGGCGGCTCCCCGCGGCGTCGCTCGTCCTGGCTGTGTTGCTGGCCAGTGGCTGCGCGAACACGTCGGCCATGCGCGCCGATACCGATGTACGTATCGACGCCAACGCCGTGCCTGCGAGTCCGGTAAGCCGCCGCGAGGCCTACGAATATCACGTGCTCGCCGGCGAAATGGCGATCCAGCGCGATAACCGCGTCCTGGCTGCGCGCGAATATGTGGCCGCGCTCGATTATTCCAACGACCCGGCGCTGGCACGACGCGCCACGCGAATTGCGCTGTTCGCCGAGCAGCCCGCGCTGGCGTATCGCGCGGCCGGCACCTGGGCGCGCACCGCGCCGGATTCGCTCGACGCGCAGCGTACCGCTGCACGCATGGCGGTGGCCAACGAAGATGCCGAAGGCCTGGCGATCTATGCGCCGGCGCTGGTCGCGGCCGCAGCTTCGCCGGATATCGGTTATCGCCTGCTTGCCGACGTGGTCAGTGGCGCGCCGAATGCCACCGACATGGTGCTCGATACGCTCACCGACATGGCCCGCGCCGATCGTGACAGTGCGCCCGCGCAGTACGCGCTGGGCGTGGTCGCCCTACGCTACGGTCGAAGCGAAATCGCCGCGCGTGCCGCCGAGCGCGCGCTCGCGCTCGATCCGAACTGGAACGATGCGGTGCTGCTACAGGCCGGGGTCTGGATTCGTGCCGGCGAAACCGAAAAGGCTCGGCAGCTGGTCGACCGGCTGCCCGGTAATGCCGCCAGCCGTGCCCAGTACCATCTGGCGCTGGCGCGGCTGCTCATCGAAGCCGATCAGGAAGATGCTGCGCTGGGGGAATTCGAACAGGCAATCGAGCTGCAACCCGACAATACCGACGCCCGCTATGGTCTGGCGATTCTGTCGTTGAGCCTGGGCCAGCTCGCACGCGCCGAAACTGCGTTCGAGCGGCTCTACAAAAACGGTGAGCGTGCCGACGACGCGGCCTTCTATCTGGGTACGATCGCCGAACAGCGCGAAGATTACGGTCAGGCCCAGCGCTGGTATCAGCGGGCCGAAAACGGCGGGCATGCCTTCGAAGCCCAGGTGCGCGCCGCACGCATGATCTTCATGCAAGACGATCTGCCGGGTGCACAGCGACGGCTCGCCGAGTTGCGCACCACCTATCCCGATCTGGTCGAACAGCTCTATGCGGCCGAAGGCCAGCTGCTCTACGAGGCCGATGAGCCGCGCGCGGCGCTGGATATCTACAATCACGGCCTCGAAGAAGTGCCCGATAGCAGCGAGCTGCGCTATGGGCGCTCCATGGCCTACGAACGCCTCGGCGATATCGAAGCGGCCAAGGCGGATTTGCAGGCCGTGCTCGATGCCGAGCCGGACGATGCCCGCGCGCTCAATGCCCTGGGTTATCTGATTGCCAATCACGGCACCGATTACCAACGCGCCGCAGACTATATCCAGCGCGCGCTCGAAGCCGAACCCGACAATCCCGCGATTCTCGATAGCATGGGTTGGGTGGCGTATCGTCTGGGTGATCTGGACGCGGCCCGGCATTATCTGGAGCGTGCCTATCGCGAATTTCCGGATGCCGAGGTGGCTGCGCATCTGGGCGAGGTGCTCTGGCAGCAGGGCCAGTACGAGGCCGCGCGGCGCATCTGGCAAAAGGCCATGACCGACAATGCCGAGCACCCGGTGCTCACTGAAACCATCAAGCGTCTCGACCCATGAAGAAACTGTTTATCGTGCTGCTCGCCGCGGCCGTGCTGTCCGGCTGCGCGATCATCCGCAAGCCGCCGGAAACCGAAGCCGGTGTCGTCAATGCTGCGGCCTGGGCCGCGCACAAGAAGGAATTGGCCGATTTTCGTATCTGGTCGCTGCAGGGGCGCGTGGCCACGGGCCAGTTGCTGGGCTGGACCGGCAATCTGAGCTGGCGCCAGCAGGGCGACGCGTTCGATGTGCGCCTGTCCGGGCCGCTGGGCGCCGGCGGGTTTCGTGCCAAGGGCTCGCTGGACGACGTGGTCGTTATTCAGACCAAGGATGAACGCTTTGTCACCACCGAGCCGGATGTGCTGGTCGAGCGCACGCTGGGTTGGACGTTTCCGCTCGAGCCGCTGCGCTTCTGGGCGCGTGGGCTACCCGCGCCCGGCGGCTACGATCGCATCAGCGTGAATGCGCAGGGGCGCATGATCTCGCTCGAACAGCAGGGCTGGGCGCTGTCGTTTCCAGACTATGTCGAACCTGAAAACACCCCGGCCGTGCCGCGCCGCATCGTGCTCGACAACGGCGAAACGCGTATTCGGCTGGTGGTCGATCGCTGGTTCGATATCGATGCTGTATCGCGCGCGAATTGACACCGGCCGGAGCAGTCAAGAAAATACGCGGCCTTCGAGCCGGATGACGATTGGTTTTCAGCCGGCTTGAACCAAAGCAACGACCGATGGATGGTCGTAGCCAGGCGGTAAGGCATCGGGTTTTGATTCCCCTGCGCCGCAGGCACGATAATCCCGCAGGTTCGGGTTCTTCCGCGCAGCGGCAGGATTCGAACGAACGAAGACGATGAAGTTAGATGGGGTGGTGCAAGCGGTAAGGCATCGGGTTTTGATCCCCCTGCGCCGCAGGCACGATAATCCCGCAGGTTCGATTCCTTGCGCGCAGCGGCAGGATTCGAACGAACGAAGACGACGAAAGTTAGATGGGGCGTAGCCAAGCGGTAAGGCATCGGGTTTTGATCCCGTGTACCGCAGGTTCGAATCCTGCCGCCCCAGCCATACAAGCGTTCGCGTGAGCGGACACGAGAGACAGCCGGGGCGGCTGAATGAGGACCTGCAAGGTTCGACGCAGCGCGCGAAGCGAACAGCATCGCCACGCGCAGCGCGACGACATGACAGGGCTCAGGCGATAACGCCGCGCCGCCCGCGCTTGACGCAGATTAATCGTCCGCAACGCGGATCGCTCATTTTCAATTGACAGCACGGCAGCACGAACGCATGGCGGATTCCAGGTTGATGGTCTTTACCGGCAACGCCAATCCGGCGTTGGCCAAGGATGTGGCCGGTTACCTCAAGCTGCCGGTGGGCAAGGCGAGTGTCGGCAAGTTCTCCGACGGCGAGATCGCGGTCGAGATCGAGGAAAACGTGCGCGGGCGCGACGTGTTCGTGGTGCAGTCCACCTGCCGGCCCACTAACGACAACGTCATGGAACTGCTGATGCTCATCGATGCGCTGCATCGGGCATCGGCAGGCCGTATTACCGCGGTGGTTCCATATTTCGGCTATGCCCGCCAGGATCGACGCCCGCGCAGCGCGCGCGTGCCGATTTCGGCCAAGGTCGTCGCCAGCATGCTGGGCGCGGTGGGCACCGATCGCGTACTCACGGTCGATCTGCATGCCGATCAGATCCAGGGCTTTTTCGACATGCCCGTGGATAACGTCTATGCCTCGCCGGTGCTGCTCGGCGATATCTGGCGTCAGAAGGACGAAAAGCTGATTGTCGTCTCGCCCGACGTGGGCGGCGTGGTGCGCGCCCGGGCGCTGGCCAAGCGTCTGGACGATGCCGATCTGGCGATCATCGACAAGCGTCGTCCCAAGGCCAACGAGGCCAAGGTGATGAACATCATCGGCGATGTCAGCGGCAAGACCTGCATCATGGTCGACGACCTGGTGGATACCGCCGGCACGCTCTGCCAGGCGGCCGATGCGCTCAAGAATCAGGGCGCGACCAAGGTCAAGGCCTATGTCACGCATCCGGTGCTTTCGGGCAAGGCCATCGAAAACATCAGCAATTCGCGCCTGGACGAGTTGGTAGTCACGGACACCATTCCGCTGTCGCCCGATGCGGCGGCCTGCGGCAAGATTCGCCAGCTGCATATCGCCGCACTTCTGGCCGAAACCATCCGCCGGGTGAGCAACGAGGAGTCCGTGTCCACGCTGTACGTGGACTAGACGCGTAACCGGCGCCTGCCCGGTCGCGCTGCGGGTCGTGCATTTGCCGTTCAAGCGCGTATACTACGCGGTCTTTTGAGGCCGGTGGGCGGCGGCCCGCCATAAAACACAACGATCGAGCGGTCGACGGAGCGTCCGGCGGCCGTCCTTATTATTGGAGCGAATCGATATGGAAGCTTTCGAGCTGAATGCGGAAAAACGTACCGCGAAGGGCCGCGCCGAGAACCGTCGCCTGCGTCGTGAAGGCCGCGTGCCGGCCATCATCTATGGCGGCAACGGCGAGCCGGTGATGCTCACGCTGGAGCATAACGACCTCGACCATCATCTGGATAACGAGGCGTTCTTCTCGCACATCATCAAGATCAAGATCGACGGCGGTGCCACCGAAGAGGTTGTGCTGCGTGATCTGCAGCGTCACCCGGCCAAGCCGTTCATCGAGCACGCCGACTTCCTGCGCATCGTCGCCGGCGAAGCGCTGCGCATGAGCGTGCCGCTGCACTTCGTGGGCGAAGAAGAGTGCCCGGGCGTGGCCGACGAAGACGGCGTGGTCCAGCACAACATGAACGACATCGAAATCGAATGTCTGCCGCGCGATCTGCCGGAGTACATCGAAGTCGATTGCTCCAAGCTGCATCTGCATGACTCCGTGCATCTGAGCGAGCTGGTGCTGCCGGAAGGCGTCCAGATCGTCGAACTCATGGGCGACGAGGAAGACCAGACCGATCGCACCGTCGTGTCGGTTCAGGTGCCGCGTGCGGCGATCGAACTCGAAGCCGAGGAAGAAGCCGAAGCCGAGGCCGAAGCGGCCGCCGCGGAAGGCGAAGAAGGCGAGGCCGAAGACGGCGAATCCGAGGGCGAAGACGCGGGCGACGCCGCCGACGAAGACGAAGACAAGTAGTCTTCGTCTCGCTCGGGCGAACGTGCGCGCAGGCACCGCGGTGATGGCGTGAGCGAGTCGATTCGCGCGGTCGTGGCGCTGGGTAATCCCGGCGCCGATCATGCCAGCGACCGACACAATGTCGGTTTCTGGCTCGCCGATCGGCTGGCAGAGCGCTGGCGCGTTGCGTTTTCTTCCGAGCGCAAGTTCAAGGGCGATCTGGCACGCCACGGCATGGGCGATGCCAGCGTCTGGCTGCTCAAGCCGACGACGTTCATGAACCGCAGCGGCGATGCGGTGCAGCCGTTATGCGCCTTTCACAAGATCGCGCCGGAAAGCGTGCTGGTCGTGCACGACGATCTCGATCTGCCGGCTGGCACCGCCCGCTTCAAGCAGTCGGGCGGTCACGGCGGGCATAACGGCCTGCGCGATATCACCCGCGTGATCGGCACCCAGTACAAGCGCCTGCGCATCGGTATCGGCCATCCGGGTGATCGCGCTCAGGTGTTGTCCTACGTGCTGGGCACGCCGTCTCCGGATGATCGCATCGCAATCGACACCGCCATCGATGCCGGTATCGAGGCGCTCGAACTGGCCCTCGACAAGAGCTGGGATCACGGCGCGCAGAAGCTCAATTCCCGCAAGGCGGCGTCCGATTGACGCGCGCTTGGTAGCGCGGCCCGCGTTACACGCCATCAAAAGGTAGATCAAATGGCTCTTCAGGTCGGTATCGTCGGTTTGCCCAATGTGGGCAAGTCCACTCTTTTCAACGCGCTTACCGCGGCCGAAATCCCGGCCGAGAACTACCCGTTCTGTACGATCGACCCGAACGTGGGCGTGGTGAGCGTGCCCGATCCGCGCCTGGCCGCGCTGGCCGGTATCGCCAGCCCGGAGAAGACGATCCCCACCGCGATCGAGTTCGTGGATATCGCGGGCCTGGTCGCGGGTGCCTCCACCGGCGAGGGGCTCGGCAACCAGTTCCTGGCCAATATCCGCGAAACGGACACAATTCTGCATGTCGTGCGGTGTTTCGAAGACGACGATGTCATGCATGTGTCCGGCCGGGTCGACCCGATCGCCGATATCGAAACCATCGATACCGAACTGGCGCTGGCCGATCTGACCACCGTCACCCGCGCGGTGGATCGCACGGCCAAGGCTGCCAAATCCGGCGACAAGACCGCCAAGCGCAATTTCGAGCTGTTCGAGCGCGTGCGCGATCATCTGGACAGCGGCGCGCCGGTTCGGGCGATGGATTTGAGCGATGACGACCGCCTGGCGCTGCGTGAGCTGCACCTGATCACCGCCAAGCCGGCCTTGTTCGTCGCCAATGTTGACGAGAACGGCTTCGAGAACAATCCCTTGCTCGATCGCGTGGCCGAACATGCAGCGGCCCAGAATGCGCCGGTCGTGTCGGTATGCGCGTCTTTGGAAGGCGAGCTTGCGCAACTCGATGGCGACGACAAGAACGAATTCCTGGCGGATCTCGGCCTGGAAGAGCCCGGCCTGGATCGCGTCATTCGCGCTGCCTACGAACTGCTCGGCCTACAGACCTTTTTCACCGTCGGGCCCAAGGAAGTGCGCGCATGGACCGTACGTCGCGGCGCGACCGCGCCGCAGGCGGCGGGCGTGATCCATACCGATTTCGAACGCGGCTTCATTCGCGCGGAAGTCATCGGCTACGACGACTATGTCACCCTCAAGGGCGAGAAAGGGTCCAAGGAAGCCGGCCGTCAGCGTCTCGAGGGCAAGGAATACATCATGGTCGAGGGCGATGTGGTGCACTTTCGTTTCAACGTCTGAAAACAGCCCGTTGGGCGCAGCGTTGTCGCCTGTCACGAAAGGGTTGACACAACGGCCCTCGGCGAAGAAACTACGCGGCTTTCCGGCTATGTAGCTCAGGGGTTAGAGCATCGCATTCATAATGCGAGAGTCGGTGGTTCAAATCCACCCATAGCCACCAGGCGACGTGCCCCTTCGATCATCTCGAAGGGTAAAAAGGGATCCGGCGGGCGCCGGATCCCTTTTTTTTATGCCCGCCCGCGTGGGCAGTTACGATACGCCGCGCGTATGGGTATCGATCCTGATCCGGCAAGCGGCGGCGACCTGATAGACTGCCAACTTTATCCGGCGTTCCGAAAGCCCGTATGCCCAGCAAGTCCGACCGTAACCGGAAGCCGCTCAAGCTCAAGACCGGCTCCTTCGACCGTAATGCCGCCATGGCCCGTATGGGCGTCATGGCCGGTGCTTCGTTTGCTGGTCATACGCTGGGCAACATGTTCCGCAGCAAGGAAGGCCGCGAGCGCCGCAACCGCGAGTTCTACGTCAAGCAGGCACAGTTTCTTGCCGATGAACTGGGCCAGCTCAAGGGCAGCGTGATGAAGGTCGGCCAGATGCTGTCGGTCTATGGGCAGTACTTCATGCCGCCGGAAGCCATCGAGGTATTGCGCAGCCTGCAGGACGACAGCCCGCCGGTGGCCTGGGAAGAGCTCGAGCCGGTGGTCGTCGAGCGCCTGGGCGAAAAACGTCTGGCCGAGCTGGAGATCGACCCCGAGCCCATGGCCGCGGCGTCGCTGGGACAGGTGCATCGGGCCACCCGCAAGTCGGATGGCATGGAGCTGTGCGTCAAAATCCAGTATCCGCGTCTGGCAGATGCCATCGACAGCGATATCCGCACGCTTACCCAGATCGTGCGTCTCGCGCGGCTCGTGCCCAAGGGCATGGAGCTCAACGCGATCATGGAAGAAGTGCGCGAGATGATCTACCGCGAGGTGGATTACGACCGCGAACTGCGCATGACCCGCGAGTTCGCCACGCGCCTGGAAGGCGACGACCGCTATGTGGTGCCGCAGGTGTTTCCGGAATACTCGACGGAAACGGTGCTGGTGACGTCCTATGAAAGCGCCCATCACGTGCAAAGCGAGACGGTGCAGGGCCTGGAACAGGCCCGAAAGAACGAGATCGGCCGGCATGCCCTGGATCTGTTCTTTCGGGAATTCTTCGTCTGGGGCATCGTTCAGACCGACCCGCATTTCGGCAATTACAAGATTCGCCTGCGCGACGACGGGCCGGATCAGATGGTACTACTGGATTTCGGCGCCACGCGCGAATTCGCCCCGCGTTTTCTCGGCTCCTACTACGATGTGGTTGCCGGCGCCTTCGAAAAGGATGCCAAGCGGTTGATCGACGGCGCGATCGGAATCAACCTGTTGCGCCGCGATTCGCCCCAGCATGTTTTCGATGCCTTCGCCAAGGTCGGCATGCTCATGATCGAGCCGTTCGCCGATGATGCGCCGGATGAGCTGACCACGTCGGACGGCGCCTATCGCTGGGGCGAATCCGACCTGCCGTTTCGCGTATCGCGCGCGGTATCGGATGCCGCGATTTCACGCTGGTTCCGGATTCCGCCCCGCGAGATCGTGTTTCTGCATCGACGCATGGGCGGCGTGTTCGTACTGCTGGCGGTGCTCGATGCCGAAATCGACGCACACGACATGCTCGCCAGCTATCTTTATCGCGAAACGGAAGTCGACCCCGAGCGCGCCGGCTGATACGAGCCGTTGCGCGCTGCGATTCATTCAAAGGAAAAGCATAAATGAAGTTTGAGGAAACCTTCGATTTCGATTATTCGCTCGAAACGGTGATGACCATGTTCACCGACGAGAACTACTTCATCGCCAAGTACGAGCGCATGGGCACGCACAAGCCGGAGCTCGTGAACTGCGAAAAGAAGGACGATCATTTCTCGATCACCGTACGCCACGCGCTCGATGCCAACCGGCTGTCGTTCCCGGAGATCATCCAGAAACGCATCGGCGATCGCGTAATGCTGCGCCAGACCGATGCCTGGGACATCCCGCGCCGTAGTGGCCGGATCGATATCGACATCGAAAAAACGCCGGTGAATATCGCCATCGATATGCGTCTGACCGACGATTCCGGTAAGGCGCGTCTGAAGCTGGCCTTCGATATCGACGCCCAGGTGCCGTTGCTCGGCTCCAAGATCGAAAAGGCGATCGCCGGCCCGATCACCGAACGCTTCAAGCGCGATATGCAGATATCGAACAAAATGGCGGCCGAGTACGCCAGCGCCTAGGTCATGAGCGAACACAAGCGCCCGCAAGAACAGGACTCTGAGACCCGGCGCCCGCCGACGCTCTGGCAGAGCTGGATGAGCGTGCTGGCCGCGTTTTTCGGCGTGCAATCGAGCGCCAACCGCGAGCGCGACTTTACTCGCGGCAAGGCCAGCCATTTTATCCTGCTGGGGGTGGTGGCGACCGTGTTGCTGATCGCCTTGCTGATCGGGCTGGTGAAGTTCGCGACGTCGATGGCCTGAGCGCGCCGAGCGCGGCCAATCGCGGCTTAGCCCGGCTCGCCGCTTTGCGAGGCCAGACGCTTGAAGCGGTAGAGCAACTCGAGCGCCTCGCGCGGGGTGAGTTCGTCGCAGTCGAGTTCGGCCAGTGCTTCGTGGATCGGGTCGGGCTCAGCCGGTTGTTTTTCGCTGGGCGCTGACTCGAACAGGCCCAGCTGTGGGCCGGATTGGGCACGCGACTGAGCTTCCAGCTCGGCCAGATGCTTTTCGGCCTGGCGAATCACGGTTCGCGGCACGCCCGCCAGCGAGGCCACCTGCAAACCGAAACTGCGCGAGGCAGGCCCGGGACGGATTGCATGCAGAAACACCAGTTTCTGCTCGCCGCCGCTGTTGTAGTCGGCGACTTCGAAATGGGCATTACGGCTGGCGGGCCAGTCCTCGGCGAGCTGGGTGAGCTCGAAATAATGGGTCGCGAACAGCGTGTAGGCCCGGTTGTGACGGGCCAGGCGCTCGGCCACCGCGCGCGCCAGGGCCAGGCCGTCGTAGGTCGAGGTGCCGCGCCCGATCTCGTCGAGCAACACCAGCGAGCGCTCGGTGGCGTGGTGCAGGATCTGCGCGGTTTCACTCATTTCCACCATGAAGGTGGACTGGCCGGCGGATAGATCGTCGCCCGCGCCGATGCGGGTGAAAATACGATCGAGCGGCCCGATTTCGGCAGCCTCGGCCGGCACGAAACTGCCGATATGGGTCAACAGCACGATCAGCGCGGTCTGGCGCATGTAGGTGGATTTGCCGCCCATGTTCGGGCCGGTGATCAGCAGCACACGGCAATCGTCGTCGAGCTGGGTGTCGTTGGCGACGAAGGGCGTATCCGAGAAATGCTCGACTACCGGGTGGCGTCCGCCGGTGATATGAATACCGGGTGTATCGGTGAGCGTGGGTGCGACCCAGTGATAATCGAGCGCACAGCGCGATAGCGCGCAGAGCACGTCGAGGCTGGCCAGCCCCGCGGCGATCGCCTGCAGTTTGGGCAGATGCGTGGCCAGGGTCTCGACGAGCTCGGCATACAGCGCCTTCTCACGTGCAAGCGCGCGCTCGCGGGCCGACAGCACCTGATCCTCGAACTGCTTGAGTTCGGGCGTGATATAGCGCTCGACCGCCTTGAGCGTCTGGCGGCGTTGGTAGTCGATGGGCGCCGCATCGGCATGTACGCGGCCCATTTCGATGTAATAGCCGTGTACGCGGTTGTAGCCCACCTTGAGCGTATCCACGCCGGTACGCTTGCGTTCACGCGTTTCCAGATCGGCGAGATAGCCGTCGGCGTTGGCCGACAGATCGCGCAGTTCGTCGAGTGTGTCGTCGTAGCCGCGCGCGATCACGCCGCCGTCGCGCACAACGACGGGCGGCTCGGCGACCACGGCGCGCTCGAGCAACGCGCGCACATCCTCGGCTGGGTCGATCTGTTCGTGCAGCGCGGCCAGCAAGGGCGCATCCAGGTCGGCGAGCGTCCGGCGAATGGCCGGCAGCGCGCCCAGCGCACGGCTCAGCCCGGATAGATCGCGCGGGCGTGCCGAGGCCAGGGCGATACGGGTGGCGATCCGCTCGACATCGGGAATTTCCTTGAGGCGTTCGGACAGCCCGGCATGGCTACCCGAGAGCAGCGTTTCGATCGCCAGATGCCGGTGGCGCAGGATATCGAAATTACGCAACGGCTCGGCCAGCCAGCGGCGCAGGGCTCGCGCGCCCATGGTCGTGGCACAGTGATCGAGCAAACCGACCAGGCTGTGCCGGCTATCGCCCGAGGCGCTGCGTTCGATTTCCAGATTGCGGCGCGTGGCCGCGTCCAGCACCAGCGTATCGGTGACCGCATAGGTGCGCAGACTCTTGATATGCGACAGCGCCGCCTGCTGTGTGGCCTCCACATAATCGATGAGCGCGCCGGCCGCGGCGATTGCCCGCGGCAGATCGGCACAACCGAAGGCATCCAGCTGGGCGACTTCGAAGAATCCTTCCAGGCGCCGGCGTGCGCTGATTGCATCGAATAGCCAGGCCGGGCGATGGGTGATGGCCACGCCGTCGCTGGGCAATGCCAGCGTGCTCTGCTCGCTGATCACGATCTCGGCCGGATCCAGGCGGGCCAGTTCCGCGGCCAGCGCGGTTTCATCGGCGACCTCGGTGACCGCGAAATCGCCCCGCGCGAGTTCCAGCACGGCGATACCGATCGCCCGTTTGGCCGGCGCAATGGCCACGATCAGATTGGCCCGACGTGCATCCAGCAGGGCATCGTCGGTGACCGTGCCAGGGGTGACCACGCGCACGACTTCGCGCTTGACCGGGCCCTTGCTCGCGCCCGGCGCTTCGAGTTGTTCGCAGATCGCCACCGACTCGCCGCGCGCGATCAGGCGTGCCAGGTACTGTTCGGCGGCGTGGTAGGGCACGCCGGCCATGGGAATCGAGCGCCCCGCCGATTCGCCACGCGCGGTAAGGGTGATATCGAGCAGTTCGGCGGCGCGATGGGCATCGTCGAAGAACAGCTCGTAGAAATCGCCCATGCGATAGAACAGCAGCATATGCGGATAATCCGCCTTGATGCCGAGATACTGGCGCATCATCGGCGTATGCGCGGCGTGCGCGCTCGCTTGGCTGTCCGTCGATGATTCGGTGCTGGGGCGTGCGCTCATGAAGCAGTCTGTATGGATAAACAAGCCAGGGCAGGCCCGGAACGGGCCGCAGCGCGCAATTGTAGACGCGTGCGCCCTTGCGCGCAGAATCCTGGCGGCCTGACAGGCGGGATCGAGCTTGAATTACGATTCATGCGATCGATTGCGCAACACCCACGGGGCCGATGCGCGGTTTTTCAGCGCCGTTAAAACCAGCGCTGCCGGGCGCTGTCGTAGGGTCCAAGGCCCTGCAAGCGCTTGCGGCATCGCGGTGTTCAAGTCGCCGCGCCGATATTTTCCTGGCCGATTAACAGGCATAATACTGTCATGACCGTACCTTACGATGCCCGACGTTCGATTGCCTCGTTGGTCGATCAGCTCGCTACACTGCTGCCCGGCCGCGGTGAAACGCTGGCCACCGCCGAGTCGTGCACCGGCGGCCTGATTGCGGCTGCCTGTACCGAGCGGGCCGGCAGCTCGGAATGGTTCGAGCGGGGGTTCGTGACGTATTCGAATGCGGCCAAGCACGAGAGTCTGGGCGTGGATGCGGATCTGATCGAACGCCATGGCGCGGTTAGTGAGCCCGTGGTCGCGGCCATGCTCGAAGGCACGCTCGGCCATAGTCCGGCCGACTGGGCCATTGCCGTATCCGGCGTTGCCGGCCCGAGTGGCGGCAGTGCGGACAAGCCGGTGGGCACGGTTTTTATCGGCTGGCGCGCGCGCGCGGCGGAGCCGGAAGTCGTGCGCTATCAGTTCGAGGGCGACCGGGACGAAGTGCGTAGCCAAAGCGTGGTCGCGGCCCTCGTGGGTTTGCGCGAGCGTATCGACGCCGGCTGAATCGAACCCCGGATCGTTCGTGGTCGACACGCAACCGCCGAGCGCAAACGTACAACGGCTGTTCTTTGCCTTGATGCCCCCGGCCGGGATCGCCAAGGCGATCGCAGCTCGTGGCCAGACGCTGGCGCTCGACGGGCGTGTGGTCGACACCAAGCGCTTGCATCTGACCCTGGCGTTTCTCGGCCGTATCGAGGCCGAGGCTTGTACGCAGCTATGCGAAAAAGCCAGCCGTGTGCAGGCGCCGGCATTTACTCTGGTGCTGGATCGGCTGGGCTGTTTCGTACGCCCGGGTATTGTCTGGCTGGGGCCATCGGCCGTACCGAGCCCATTGCTGGACTTGGCGGCGAAACTGGATAAAAATACAGCGTCGGCTATTGAGAAGGGGCGCTACCGGCCGCATGTCACGATCAGGCGCAAGGCCATGGCCGTCGAAGGCCGGGCGATCGTGCCGATCGAATGGCCGGTCAGCGATTTTTCCTTGATTGCCAGCGGCGAATCCGGCCGGCCGGGCATCTATCGCGAGCTGGGCCGATGGCCATTGGGCGCACGCTCGGTTGGGCCGCGCGGGCTATGAAATAATGGCGGGGCGCGTCACCATATCGCTGTGATCGATACGGCGATCGTATCCACGAACGACAAAGCGACGAGAATTATGGACGAAGATCGTAAAAAAGCACTGGCCGCTGCGCTGAGCCAGATCGAGCGCCAGTTCGGCAAGGGCTCGGTCATGCGGATGGGCGACCAGGACACCAGCAATATCCCGTCCATCTCCAGCGGTTCGCTCACCCTGGATATCGCGCTGGGTATCGGCGGTTATCCGCGCGGTCGCGTGGTCGAAATCTACGGCCCGGAATCGTCGGGCAAGACGACGCTTACGCTACAGGCGATCGCCGAATGCCAGAAGGCCGGCGGCACGGCCGCGTTCATCGACGCCGAGCACGCGCTGGACCCGACCTATGCCGAAGCGCTCGGCGTGGATATCGAAAACCTGCTGATTTCGCAGCCCGATACCGGCGAGCAAGCGCTCGAGATCGCGGACATGCTGGTGCGTTCGGCGGCCGTGGATATTGTGGTGGTCGACTCGGTGGCAGCGCTCACGCCCAAGGCGGAAATCGAAGGCGAAATGGGCGACTCCCATGTCGGTCTGCAGGCGCGCCTGATGAGCCAGGCACTGCGCAAGCTCACTGCGAACATCAAGCGTACCGGTACCACGGTGATGTTTATCAACCAGATCCGTATGAAGATCGGCGTGATGTTCGGCAGCCCCGAAACCACTACCGGCGGTAACGCGCTCAAGTTCTATGCTTCGGTACGCCTGGATATCCGCCGTATCGGCGCGATCAAGAAAGGCGACGAGGTCATCGGCAACGAAACCCGGGTGAAGGTGGTCAAGAACAAGATGGCGCCACCGTTTCGCAAGGCCGAATTCGAAATCCTCTACGGCGAGGGCAGCTCCCGCGAAGGCGAAATCATCGACCTGGGCGTGGCCAACAACCTCATCGAAAAAGCCGGCTCCTGGTATTCCTACAACGGCGATCGTGTCGGTCAGGGCAAGGACAATGCCCGCAACTTCCTCAAGGAAAACCCGGAAATCGCCCAGCAGCTCGAAAACGCACTGCGCGAAAAGCTGCTCGCGCCCAAGCGCAAGAAGAAGGACGAACAACCCGAGGCCGACGCTGCCGAAGGCGAAGCCGCAGACGATCTGCTGGGTTCGGCCCAGGGCGGCAAGAAAGGCTAGCGGCTTTCCGGTTCACGCAGCGACAAAGCGATGAGCCAGCCAACCGATAGCGACGAGCCGCTCGACCCCGAGGCCGAGCGGCTCGCAATCCGAAAACGGGCGATGGATATGCTCGCACGGCGCGAGCATGCGCCGGCGGAACTGGCGGCCAAGCTGTCCAAGCGCGGTCACGAGCGCGATCAGATCGATTCAGTGCTGGACGAACTGATCGACGACGGGCTGTTGTCGTCGAGCCGCTATGCCGATGCCATGGTGTCGTCGCGTGCGGCTCGCGGCATCGGCCCGGTGCGCATCCGCGCGGAATTGGCGGCGGTACAGATCGACGACGCCGAGATCGAACGCGCACTCGCCGACAGCGAAACCGACTGGAACACGCTCGCCGAGGAAGTACGCGCCAAACGCTTCGGCGCGGCCCAGCCCGAGGATTTTCCCGCCAAGGCCAAGCAGATGCGTTTTCTTCAACGCCGCGGCTTCGATATGGACATGCTCAACGCAGCCTTTGACGATTGAACGGCCGGGCGTCGACGCCCGGCCTGCCGGTGCCAAGGCATGCGTGACCACGCGCAAATGCCGGCAGGCCGCATCCGCAGCAGACCGGGCAGGTTGCCAGCGATCAGCTTCGTTCGGTCCTGTTTCATCAAGCAAACCGGTCCGCGAATGAACGCCAATAAACGCGAATACGAGCCAGCACTTTTTAGGTAAACCGTTGAGCATGCCGCGCGAACAGCAAGCCAAGTGGCCTGGCGCGATCTGTCTTTCGCCTTATTCGCGGGTCTTCGCGTTCATTTGCGGACAACCTGCTTGCTTGTGCATAGCCACCCGCGGTTCATGCATAGTCAACAGGTAACTTGTCAGCCCAAGCGTTGCCGCCGGGGAGTGCCTCATGAAAATCACCGCCGAAATCTGTGTCATTCCCATGGGCGCGGGTGTGTCCGTATCGCGTTTTATCGCCGCCTGTCAGCCGATTCTCGACAACGCCGGTCTGAATCCGGTCGCGCATGCCTACGGCACCAATGTGGAAGGCGATTGGGACGATGTGTTCGCCGCGTTCAAGCAGTGCCATCAGGCAATTCACGATCTAGGCGCGCCGCGGGTGTTCACCACCATCAAGCTGGGCAGTCGCAGCGACCGCGAACAAAGCAATCAGGACAAGCTCGATAGCCTGCGCCAGCAGGCTGACTGACAAGGCATTCAGCGGTAGGGCAGGCGGAAAGGCTCTGTTAAACTATCGCGCTATTTGCTTCCCGCTGATTTCGTAAGAGGCGCCTGCCCATGATGTCCACCAACGCGTTGCGTGCGCGTTTCGTCGAATATTTCGAACGGCACAAGCATCGATTCGTCGCCTCGAGCAGCCTGGTCCCGGCCTCCGACCCGACCCTGCTGTTCACCAATGCCGGCATGGTGCCGTTCAAGGATGTATTTCTGGGCCGCGACAAGCGCGACTACAGCCGTGCGGTGTCGTCGCAGCGCTGTGTGCGTGCCGGCGGCAAGCACAACGATCTCGAGAACGTCGGCTATACCGCGCGCCATCACACGTTTTTCGAGATGCTGGGCAATTTCAGCTTCGGCGATTATTTCAAGCGCGAAGCCATTCATTTCGCCTGGGAATTTCTCACCGTCGAACTCGGCCTGCCCAAGGACAAACTGTGGGTGACCGTCTACGAGGAAGACGAGGAAGCCGCGCGTATCTGGCTCGATGAAATTGGCGTGTCCGAGCAGAGTTTTTCGCGTATCGGCGCCAAGGACAATTTCTGGCAGATGGGCGATACCGGCCCCTGCGGGCCCTGTTCGGAGATCTTCTATGACCACGGCGATCATATTGCCGGTGGCCCGCCGGGTACGCCCGAAGAAGATGGCGATCGCTTTGTCGAGATCTGGAACCTCGTGTTCATGCAGTACGACCGCCAGCCGGACGGCACGATGGTCGATCTGCCGCGCCCGTCGATCGATACCGGCATGGGCCTGGAGCGTATTGCCGCGGTCATGCAGGGCACGCATGACAATTACGGTATCGATGTTTTCCAGACGCTGATCGCCGCCGCCGCGGATGCCGTGGGTATCGATGCCGACGAGGCCGAGCCCGCACACCAGGCGTCGCTCAAGGTGGTGGCCGATCATATCCGGGCCACCGCATTTCTGATTACCGATGGCGTCATGCCGTCCAACGAAGGCCGCGGCTACGTGCTGCGCCGGATCATGCGGCGTGCGATTCGCCATGGTCACAAGCTGGGCGCGACCGGCACGTTCTTCTACAAGCTGGTCGGGCCGCTGGTCGAACTCATGGGCGAGGCCTTTCCCGAGCTGGCCGAGGCGAAGGCCCAGATCGAGCGCGTGGTCGAGCAGGAAGAACAACGCTTCGCGCTCACGCTCGCCCAGGGCCTGCGTATTCTCGAAGACGCCATCGGCGCGATGAGCGGTACCGAAATCCCCGGCGAGACGGTATTCAAGCTCTACGATACCTACGGCTTCCCGGTCGATCTGACCAACGACGTCGCGCGCGAACGCGGTTTGACCCTGGATACGCGCGGCTTCGACGCCGAAATGTCGGCCCAGCGCGAGCGCGCACGGGCAGCCAGCCAGTTCGGTGCCGACTATCACGCCAAGATCGACGTGCAGTCGCCTACCGAATTCATCGGCTATACTGAAACCCGAGGCAATGCCCAGGTGGTCAGCCTGGTGCAGAACGAACAACCGGTGGAACGCCTGAGCGCGGGTGACGAGGGCGTGGTCGTACTCGATCGCACCCCGTTCTACGGCGAATCCGGCGGTCAGCTGGGCGACCACGGCGTGATCGACGCCGAGGGCGCGCGTTTCGTGGTCACGGATACACAGAAACAGAATGGTGTGTTCCTGCACTTCGGCCGGGTCGAATCCGGCGAATTCGCCGCCGGCCTGGTGGTGGATGCCCAGGTGGATACCGGCCGCCGTCAGGATATCGAGCTCAATCACACCGCCACCCATCTGTTGCATGCCGCGCTGCGTGAAACGCTGGGTACGCATGTACGCCAGAAAGGCTCGATGGTCGCGCCCGATCGGCTGCGTTTCGACTTCGCGCACTTCGAATCCGTCACGCCCGAGACGCTGGCCGATATCGAAGCCCAGGTGAATGCGCGCGTACGCGAAAATATTCAGGGCCAGTTCTATACCCGCAGCTACGACGAGGCCATTGCTGAAGGCGCGTTGGCCTTCTTCGGCGAGAAATACGGCGATGAAGTACGCGTTGTGCGTTTTGGCGATTACTCGGTGGAGCTGTGTGGCGGCACCCATGTGCCGGCCAGCGGCGCGATCGGCCTGGTCAAGATCACCGAAGAGCGCGGTGTGGCCGCGGGCGTGCGCCGCCTGGAGGCCGTGACCGGCGCGCATGCGCTCAAATGGGTACAGGACACGATGGCCCGCGAGATTCGGGTGGCCTCGCGTCTCAAGGCTGCGCCCACCGAGCTCGAAGACAAGCTCGATCGCATGCTCGAGCGTGTGGCCAGGCTGGAAAAACAGCTCGACCAGGCCAACCAGAAGCTTGCCGCCAGCCAGGGCGATGATCTGGCCGATGCCGCTCGCGAGATTGGCGGCGCCCAGGTCGTCATCCGGCGTATGGACGGCGCCGATCGCAAGGTACTGCGCGATACCGTGGACGCACTCAAGAACAAGCTCGAGAACGCGGTGGTGGTCCTGGGTGCGGCCAGCGACGGCAAGGTGGCCCTGATTGCCGGTGTGGCCAAGAATCAGAGCAAGACAGTGCCCGCGGGCGATCTGGTCAATTTCGTGGCCGAACAGGTCGGCGGCAAGGGCGGGGGGCGCCCCGATATGGCTCAGGCGGGCGGCAGCGACGCGAGCAAGCTCGATGAAGCGCTGGAAAGTGTCTACGCTTGGATCGAGCAGCGACTCGGGTAAGCTTAGGCGTACCAAGATTCACGACAGGCGTGATTGCGCGCCCGACAAGGAAAACGGGATTCATGGCACTCATTGTCCAGAAATACGGCGGTTCCTCCGTCGGCACGGTCGACAAGATCAAGCGTATCGCCGAAAAGATCAAAGGCTATCGCGACAACGGCGACGAAGTCGTGGTGGTGGTTTCAGCCATGGGCGGCGAAACCGATCGCCTGCAGGGCCTGGCCGAGGAGCTTGACGGCCGGCCGGTACCGCGCGAAATGGATGTGCTGCTGTCCACCGGCGAGCAGGTCACTATCGCGCTGTTGTCGATGGCCCTGCGCCATGCCGGCGTCTCGGCGCGTTCGTTTACCGGCTGGCAGGTGCCGATCCTCTCGGACGACGCGCACTCCAAGGCGCGTATCCAGAAAATCGAGCCCGCCAACCTGCGCAGCGCCCTGGACGAGGGCGATGTAGCGGTGGTCGCCGGTTTTCAGGGTATTACCGAGTCCAACGAAATATCGACCCTGGGCCGCGGCGGTTCGGATACGACGGCCGTCGCCCTGGCGGCTGCGCTGGATGCGGACGAATGCCAGATCTATACCGACGTGGACGGTGTCTACACCACCGATCCGCGCGTGGTATCCGGCGCGCGTCGTCTCGAACAGATCACCTTCGAAGAAATGCTGGAAATGGCCAGCCTCGGCTCCAAGGTGCTGCAGATTCGCGCGGTCGAGTTCGCCGGCAAGTACGGCGTGCCCCTGCGCGTGCTCTCCACCTTCGACGACGGCCCCGGCACGCTCATTACATTGGAGAAACAAGTGGAAGAACCGATCATCTCCGGCATCGCCTTCACCAAGGACGAAGCCCAGCTCACCGTACTCGGCGTGCCCGACAAGCCCGGCATTGCCTACGCGCTGCTCGGCCCGATCGGCGAGGCCAATATCGAAGTCGACATGATTCTTCAGAACGTGTCGGGCGACTCGTCCAGCGACTACACGCTCACCGACTTCACCTTTACCGTGCATACGCGCGATTTCGATGCGGCCAAGGAGCTGCTCGAGAAAGCCGCCAAGGATCTGGGCGCGCGTGAAGTCTCGGGCCAGGCCGGCATCGCCAAGGTATCGCTGGTGGGCGTGGGCATGCGTTCGCACGCCAATGTCGCCGCGCGCATGTTCAAGGCCCTGGCCAGCGAGAACATCAACCTGCGCATGATTTCGACCACCGAGATCAAGATCTCGATCGTGATTGAAACCAAGTACCTGGAACTGGCGGTACGCGCGCTGCACGATGAATTCGAGCTCGACGAAGAGCCCAAGAAGGTGGAAAGCGAGCTCACGCCGAGCGCGGAACAGGGCTAGATAGCACCCGTGCTGATCTTCGAACGTCGCGCCGGTGAGGGCGTACAGATCGGCGACGAAATCGAAGTACGGGTGCTCGATAGCGACGGCGAGCGAGTGCGCATCGCCGTCGAAGCCCCGCGGGGTGTGCGCGTTGAGAGCATCGACTCGGCGTACGAGAGCGGCGAATCGACAGACGATATGAAATGAAGTGGAATAAGGGGTTTACCCGCAAGGCTTAGCCGGGTATTATTCGCGGCCTTGAACGAATGAGAGTTCGTTTTCGCAAGGCCGCTACTCCGGTAAGTCGGTTTGTCGAACAGTCGACGCAAACGGCTTTTTAGAACGGCGATTGCGTTTCGCAGGACAACGATTTTTGGAGAGGTGGCCGAGTGGCTGAAGGCGCTCCCCTGCTAAGGGAGTAAGGGGTTTATAGCCCCTTCGAGGGTTCGAATCCCTCCCTCTCCGCCATGACAACCAGTCAAGGGCCCGTAGCTCAGTTGGATAGAGCGTGCGGCTACGAACCGCAAGGTCGGGAGTTCGAATCTTCCCGGGCCCGCCACTTGAAAGGGGTTGGACGCATTGAGCGTCCAACCCCTTTTTTTATGTGCTGGTCGCTATTTACAGCTTTCACCGCGCTATATCGCCCTCTACAGCGTGGCAACCAGCGTCTAACGTTCGAACACGCAATTAACTGCGTTGTGCCCTACGGGGATTGCGTGGTTTGTGTGTACGCTTTTGGGAAACCTGCTCCTGTGCCTGGTCGGCGCCTTTCTTTTCCTAGTGATCGTGGGCGCGATCTTGGCTGTTCTTTTCGATGTCGGCTCGGCGCCGTCCGATATCACGCAGGCGGCCGGGCAATCAGGCGACGCGAAAGTTGGCGTCTACTTGGTTGCATCGCTAGCCGTGGTCTCGCCATTAGGCGGTGTGCACGGGCTGTTTATTCGACCCAAGCGCCTGCGTGCGGCGCGGGTGCAGGAGCTGAACGAGCAGTTCCTGATCGATCACGACATCAGCGAGACGGGTGGCGAAGAGGTGACCCATGTTGATGGCGACGGTCATCGGCTGAGGCTGCTCGAAATCAATTCGCGGGAAGCGGTTTTTCTGGGTGTGGGGCGGCGTGGGAAGCGGGCCTATATCCGGCTGGATAATGAGGGTGTGATGCTAGAGTATTCGGGGCTTCAATGACCGAGAGACAGGCAAAGAGAATCCGTTGACCTGTCGCTTTCAGGAGCGGTGGCGTATGGACAAACACGTTGGGACAAGCGCGAGGTTGGCGCGCTGTTCTCGGCGGGGAAAGCAGCGACCTTTCGAAGCGGATATCTATTGTGCACCGGACCGTCGCCGTAATGCGCGGTCTGATAACTGGTTGTTATCGGACACCGTTATCGTGGCGTTTAAGTTATAAGTAACGGATTGAGTAGCGGTTTACAGTCGATTGCGAAGGAGAACATACTGAGCCGCCGTCAAAGGGTATGGTATGTACGCCTCGGTGTTTAAACTCACCGATTTATTCACAATACGCGACTTGAACGTCTCAGGTCTACAACCGTTGGCGTAGGTTTGCCGTTCAGGGCTGCGCTCGAACCGCGACGCGCGAAGGTGACCTTCACCTTCGAGCCGCATCGCATCGTAGATCTCCATCGACATCGCGTTACCCGGCCCTTCCAGTTTCGCCCCGCAATCAGGACCGACGGTTTTCGCTTGGCTATCCTGTCAGAGGCAGGCCATTCGCATCTGCTTTCGTCATGCGCGTTCAATGAATCCAACGAAAGGCTGGCGGGTGGTCTACCGCATTTCCGGGCCAGGTGATTTCTCACAGAATGAACGGGATTGACAAAACAGACGCAAACTGTCCCAGCCGTATGAAGCGATCTTGGAAGTTCGATAAGGTCGACGTGGATGCGTGGGTCAAAGCCGGCAGAGCCGGCGAAACGCAAAGCAACGATGAGAACTCCGAATGACCACCCGGGGCAGGTATCGCATCTCCTTCACGTCCGGCAGCCTGTATCACCGCGAATCGGTGAAGCTGGCCGAGCTGTACCTGTCGCTCCAAGACTGGGATGCGGTGCGTGCTCAAGCGCTGCGTGACAACCTGTTGCAGGCCAGAACGGAAAGCACGGCAAAGCGCACCTGTAGAGAGGCGATTGCACGCCTGAAGACGTTGGGCGAAAGCGAACTAACTTTCCTGGCCGAGGCAAGCCACCAGGACCAGGCACACCTCCTGTGGGTTGCGGTGTGCCGCCTGTACCGCTTTATCGCGGACTTTGCAGTGGAGGTACTTCACGAACGGTTTGTAGCGATGAAGCTGGATCTCAGCTTTGAGGATTTCGATGCCTTCTATAACCGTAAATCGGAATGGCATGACGAACTGGATAATGCCAGCGCCTCAACGCGCGATAAATTGCGGCAGGTCCTGTTCAGAATGCTGCGGGAGGCAGAGTTGTTAGCTAAGGACAAAACCATAAACGCAATACTGCTAAGCCCCAGCTTGATTGAGTTGCTGCGTCAGAACAATCCTGACGAGTTTTTTTACTTCCCAGTCTATGAATCCGATATCAGGGGGATGTCAGCTTGAGTAAGGACATTGCCAAAATGCCGATGCAGGAGCGACTGCAGCACCTGTTCAGTGTGGTTTCGGGCCAGCGATTCCTGAACAAACAGGGACTGGGTAATGAAGTGCCTTTCTTCATCTGCCCCCACCGGCCTGAAGAGGCGGTCGAAATAGAGCGTCTTCAGCGGCAGCTGGTTAACCGACTGGAGCAGGCGGGCATCCGGATCCTGAGCATCAATCTGTATGACCTGGCCGTCGATATTTTGAAACAAAGAGACATCTGGGACCAGGTATTGGAGCTCGAACCCACGGTCTCAAAGGATCAGCTGAAAGAACTGTTACAGGGAGTGCTGGACCCGGAAGCACACTTGGTACCCGCCATCGCGGCGAAGCTCCAATCCGTGGAATTCGACGTGCTGTTTCTGTCAGGGGTGGGCGAGGTCTTCCCTTACATACGCTCCCATAACGTGCTCAACAACTTACAAAGCACCGCCAAAGATCAGCCAACGGTGATGTTTTTCCCGGGATCTTACACCCACTCCCTGGAAACCGGAGCATCCCTGGACCTGTTCGGCAGGTTGCATGACGACAAGTACTACCGTGCGTTCAACATCTTTCATTACGAAGCCTGAGCGGACGACACGATTCGAGGCGTAATCATTAAGGGAAAGTGCAATGACATTGAAGAACATTTTTCTAAAGCCCGTTGACCGACCCATTGAAGGCGTTATCAAAGCCGACGATGAAGCCAGTCTTCGCCTCGAAATTGAAGAATACGTACTGACCAACGAAGTCGAAAAGCGCCTCGAAGAGTTCCTGGACGCTTACAACAACTATGAAGGGGCGAACGGTGTATGGGTCTCCGGCTTCTTCGGCTCGGGTAAGTCTCACCTGCTCAAGATGCTGGCCCTTCTGCTTGAAAACCGGGAGATGGATGGTGCTTCAACACTGGACCTTTTCCTTCCCAAGTGCAGCGAGAATGAAATTCTCCGGGGCGACCTGAAGCGAGCTGTCTCAATTCCGGCGAAGAGCATTCTGTTCAACATCGATCAGAAAGCCGATGTCATCAGCAAAACCCAGATCGATGCGCTTCTGGCCGTGTTCGTTAAAGTCTTTGACGAAATGTGCGGCTACTACGGCAAACAAGGGCACATCGCCCAGTTTGAGCGCGATCTGGACGGCCGTGGCCTGTACAAACAGTTCAAAGCCGAGTACGAGGCCATCGCCGGTCGCCCCTGGCATAAAGGACGGGAGCAAGCCCTTCTGGAAGGCCCAAATATCGCCAAAGCCTACGCCGCAGTGACCGGCGGCGACCCGCAGACGGCAGCGGGCATTCTCGACAAGTACCGCAGCGAATACCGGGTCTCAATCGAAGACTTCGCGGACAATGTGAATGCCTTCATCGAGAAGCAGGCGAAAGAGGGAGGTCACAAAGAGTTCCGTCTGAACTTCTTTGTGGACGAGGTCGGCCAGTACATTGCCGACAACACAAAGCTGATGACCAACCTGCAAACCATTGCCGAGAGCCTCGCCACCAAGTGTCGGGGCCGGGCCTGGATTATCGTCACCGCCCAGGAAGAGATGAAAGACGTTGTGGGCGAAATGGGCAAGCAGCAGGGCCACGACTTCTCGAAAATTCAGGCACGGTTCAATAACCGCATGAAGCTGTCCAGCGCGGACGTGGCGGAAGTCATCCAGAAGCGCCTGCTGGCCAAGACCGAAGAAGGCGTCAATCAGCTGTCGGACGTCTACCACGCACAGGCGAACAACTTCAAAACCCTCTTTGACTTCGCGGATGGATCGGCCACCTACCGGAACTTCCGGGACAGGGATCACTTCATCCACAGCTACCCCTTCGTCCCCTACCAGTTCGCGCTGTTTCAATCGGCGATCCAGAACCTGTCACAGCACAACGCCTTCGAGGGTAAACACAGTTCCGTCGGTGAACGCTCCATGCTAGGGGTTTTCCAGCAGGTCGCCATCCACATCGGCAACCATGAGGTGGGCCAACTGGCCACCTTTGACCTGATGTTTGAAGGCATCCGCTCCGCACTGAAATCACAAATACAGCGGGCGATTATTCAGGCCGAAAACCACCTCGATAATGCCTTCGCTATCCGGTTGCTGAAGGCCCTGTTCCTGGTCAAATACGTCAAGGAATTCAAGCCCACGGTGCGCAACCTTTGCGTGCTGATGCTGGATGCCTTCGATCAGGATCTGCCGGCACTTCGCACTGAGGTCGAGGAAGCTCTGAGCCTTCTGGAGCAGCAGACCTACATTCAGCGCAATGGGGATCAATACGAGTACCTGACGGACGAGGAAAAGGACGTCGAGCAGGAAATCAAGAACACAGAGGTCGAGTCATCGGACGTCGCGGACGAGCTGGAAAAGATCGTTTTCGACTTTGTCATCAAGCAACGCAAGATCCGTTATGACGCCGGCTCCTCCCAGAATCAGGGGCAGGACTACTCCTATTCGCGCAAACTGGATGATCGCCTGCATGGGCGTGAATACGAGCTCTCCATTAATGTCATCAGCCCGTTCCACGAGCATACCGACAACGAGCAGATGCTGCGCACAGCGTCGACCTACAAGGCGGACGAGCTGTTCGTGCTCATGCCGTCGGACGAGCGCCTGGTGCGCGATTTGCTCATGTTCAAGCGCACCGAGAAGTACATCAAGCAGAATATCTCCGTTACCCAGCAGGAAGCCGTCAAGCGGATCTTGAATGATAAGGGCTTCCAGAACCGTGAGCGCGAGGCCAGGCTCCGGCAGCAGGTTCAGACCCTCATTGGCAAGTCCAAGTTGCTCATTGGCGGCGCCGATGTGGAAGTGGCGAATGAGGACCCCCAGACCCGCATTATTCGGGGCTTCCATGAGCTGATTTCACGGGCTTACCCCAACCTCCGCATGTTGCGCGGCGTTTCCTACACGGAAAACGACATCAGCAATTGCCTCAACCGCACAGACGATGGCCTTTTCGGTAATGACGCCACGGCCCTGGCGGAATCCGAGCAAGAGGTGCTGGCATTCATTCAGAGCAACAATCGGGGCGGTGTCCGCACCACCCTCAAGAGCCTGCTGGAAAAGTTCGAACGCAAACCCTACGGCTGGTATTACGCCGCGATTCTCTGCACGCTGGCCAACCTTTGTGCCCGTGGCAAGGTGGAGGTTCGTCTCGACGGTAACATCCTGGAGGACAGCGAGTTGGAGCGCGCCCTGCGTAACACTCACGGCCACGGCAACGTGGTGCTGGAACCACAGATTGAGTTCACCGCCTCTCAGGTCCGAGCCCTCAAGTCGTTCTACGAGGACTTCTTCGACTGCCCGCCCCGCAGCAGCGAAGCCAAGGCCCTGGGTAAAGAGGCCGGCGAAGCCTTCCAGGACATGTACCACGACCTGGATCGGCGGATAGCGCAGGTCGATCAGTACCCGTTTCTCAATGCCTTGAAACCTGCCCTGGTGACGCTGAAAGAGGTCGCCGGAAAGCCCTACACCTGGCACCTGACGGAATTGGGCAAGCAGGAAGACCAGCTGCTGGACCTGAAAGAGGATGTCATCGACCCCATCCGCAAGTTTATGGGCGGTTCACAAAAAGACATCTACAACCAGGCTCGGTCCTTCCTGCAGAGCCAGGAGCCCAACTTCATCTATGTGTCCGGGGACGAGATCGAGCAGATCCGCACCATCCTGAACGACCCCAACTGCTACAAAGGGAATCGCATTCAGCAGCTCAAGGGCCAACTGGATAGCCTGCAGGAGCGCATCGACGAGAAAGTGCAGCAAACCCGAGCTCAGGCAGAAACCTCCCTGAAGACCATGCAGGAACGCATGCAAAGTATGGACGAATATCAGTCCCTGCCGGGACCACGCCAGGATGAGCTCAACAAACCGTTCCGGGATCTGGTCGACTACATCGGGCAGGAGCGCCTGATTGCCGTGATCAAGGACCGTACCCGGTACTTTGAAGAAGAGGGCTACCAGAAGCTGCTGGGCAAAATGGTGGCGCTGGCCAATCAAAAATCAGCACCGGCAGACGACTCCCAGCAGCCTCAGGGTAGCCAGGACGAGGACGAGAATAAGGGGCAGTCTCACGAGGTCAAGGAATCGCCCGCCGACTATGTTCACACCCGCAACCTCCGTGTCGCGTTCGACAAGGCCTGGTTGGCCGACGAGCGGGATGTGGACCGGTACCTGAATGCCTTGCGCGAGGCCCTGCTGGTTGAAGTCCAGCAAGGGCGCAAGGTCCAGATCTAAGCGTGCCGAACCGTCTAATCGGTCAAAGTTGGGGATAGCCATGCACGAAGCCGAACAGGAAATCCAGGCGCTCATTCGCGGCGGCGAAAACCTTGCCGTCGAATTCAAGAGCGACGTCAAGAGCCTGCCGGACCGGGATCTGGTAGCCGCGGTGGTGGCCCTGGCCAACACCGAGGGCGGCGACCTTTTCCTGGGCGTTGAAGACGATGGCACCCCGACCGGGCTGCATGCCAACCACCGCAACCTCGCCGGCCTGCCCGCACTGATTGCCAATAAGACCATCCCCTCGCTGGCCGTGCGCGTTGAGGCCCTGGAGCTGGAGGGGCAACCTATTGCCAGGATCCAGGTGCCCAAGTCCCGGCAGCTGGTGTCGACCTCGGATGGCCTGCTGCAACGTCGGCGCCTGAGAATGGACGGCACTCCGGAGGCCGTGCCCTTCTACCCCCATGAGTTTGTTCAGCGCCAGTCCAGCCTGGGAGTAACGGACCCCTCTGCCTTGCCGCTGGAAAACCTGGCGGTTGAAGACCTGGACCCGATTCAGCGCATCCGCATCCGCAACGCCATCAAGAAATACGGCGGCGACCAGAGCCTGACGCCCCTGGCGGACGATGAGCTGGACGGCGCCCTGGGGCTGACCGTGAACGTGGGAGGCCAGCGTCACCCCACCGTGGCAGGGCTGCTGCTGTTGGGGAACGACATGCAGCTCCGACAGCACCTGCCCTCCCACGAGGTAGCGTTCCAGGTGCTGCGCGGAACCGATGTGCTGGTCAATGAGTTCTACCGCAAACCGCTGCTGGAGACCTTCGAAGAGGTCGAGGTGCTCTTCCGCGCCCGAGTGGAGGAAGAGGAAATTCAAGTCGGCCTGTTTCGCGTGCCCATCCCCAACTTCGACCGCCGGGCCTTCCGGGAAGCTTTCGTAAACGCCCTGGTTCACCGCGACTACAGCGCCCTGGGCGCCGTACACGTCAAACTGGACGACGACGGCCTGAGCATCAGCAATCCCGGTGGATTTGTGGAAGGCGTCAACCTGGACAACCTGCTGGTGGCCGACCCTCGCTCCCGTAACCCCTTGCTGGCTGACATTATCAAGCGCATCGGCCTTGCCGAACGCACTGGCCGGGGCATCGACCGGATCTTCGAGGGCATGCTCCGCTACGGGCGTACCGCCCCCGACTACTCCATGTCGTCCGCACATACCGTCTCCGTGCGCATGAGCGCGGCAGACGCAGACGCCGAATTCCTGCGCATGATCGTCGAGCGCGAGGAACAGACCGGCGCCGCCATGCCCATCGACAGCCTGATTATCCTGTCCCGGCTGCGCAATGAGCGGCGTTTAAGAACGGCAGACCTGGCCAAGTCGGTACAGAAGCCGGAAACCGTGGTCCGGGGCACCCTGGAGAAACTGGTGGAAGCCGGCATGGTGGAAGCCCACGGCACCGGCAAGGGCCGCACCTACACCCTGAGCGCCAAGGTATATCAAGGAGCGGGGCAAAAGGCCGCCTATGTACGCCAGGCAGGGTTTGATCCTATCCAGCAAGAGCAGATGGTGCTGAATTTCATCGATACCCACGGCAGCATCAAACGAGCGGATGCCGCTGATCTGTGCCATATCAGCCCTTTCCAGGCCACTCGGCTGCTCAACCGCTTGAAAGACAAGGGCGTGATACGCCCGTTAGGCCAGGGCAAGGGGACCCGATATGAGCGAAGCTGATAAAATACGTGCGGCGCACGAAAAATACGAGCAGATACGAGCGGTGCGCGTATTTTCGTGCTGTCAGCACCATAGTTTGGAGCCGAGCCCCATAGTGATATTTGAGCGAATTGACTTCCCAACGCTACATAAGGATGACGTATGAACAGAACCGATGCTGAAGCATTGCTGCGTACTGCGGTGGGAAACGCAGCCGCAAGCTTCCGTAGTGGCCAATGGGAAGCCATTGATGCTTTGGTAAATCAGCGCCAAAAGCTACTGGTGGTTCAACGAACCGGGTGGGGCAAAAGCTCTGTCTATTTCATAGCGACCCGAATCATGCGTGATCAGGGCTATGGGCCCACCATCATTGTCTCGCCTTTGCTGGCCTTGATGCGTAATCAGATTGAATCAGCTCGAAGACTGGGTATTCACGCGATCACCATCAACTCTACCAACCGTGATCAAGCGGAAGCATTGATCCAGCAGGTACATACAAACCAGGTGGATTGTTTGTTGATCTCACCGGAAAAGCTGGCCAACGAGCAGTTTGTTGAGCAAGCGCTCCATCCTATTCTGGATAACGTAGGGTTATTGGTTGTGGATGAAGCGCACTGTATCTCGGACTGGGGGCACGACTTTAGACCGGATTATCGTCGCCTGCTCAATATTTTGCGCCAGATGCCCCCCAACATGCCGGTATTAGGTACAACGGCCACAGCCAATGATCGGGTCATCACAGATGTTGTTGATCAGTTGGGTGATATTGAGGTGCTCCGCGGCCCTTTGGTTCGCGATAGCTTGTCCCTTCAAAACATTGTCCTTGCAGATCAGGCAAGTCGTCTCGCCTGGCTGTCAGAAACAATACCGACTCTGCAGGGGGCTGGAATCGTCTATGTGCTTACAAAGCGAGATGCAGAACAGGTAAAAAGCTGGCTGTTGAGTCAGGGAATTGATGCCAAGGCCTACTACAGCGGCATTGAGCATTCTGATTTCGAGAACTCCGATCAGTACCGGGAGCATCTGGAAGATCTGCTGCTCAACAATCAGCTGAAGGTGCTTGTAGCCACGACGGCATTGGGCATGGGTTACGACAAACCCGATCTTCACTTCGTTATTCACTACCAAACACCGGGCTCAATCGTATCCTATTACCAGCAAGTAGGCCGGGCCGGACGCGGTATTGACGAGTCTCTCGGCATTCTGCTTTCAGGGGCGGAGGATGAGCGTATTCACGACTTTTTCCGTCGCTCCGCATTTCCGAATCAGCCCCAGATTAACCAGGTGCTTTCCGTTCTCGAAGACAGTGATGGCTTATCTGTACCGAAACTGGAAGAACACTTGAATATGCGTAAAGGGCAAATCGAAAAAGTCCTTAAATTTCTGAGCGTGGAGAACCCTGCGCCTGTATACAAAGCGGGCAGCCAATGGACAAGAACACCGGTTGCTTACCAGCTAGATCATGACCAAGTCCAGCGGCTCACGAACATGCGAGAGCAGGAGTGGCAAGAAATCCAGGAGTACACGACAACTTCGGGCTGCTTGATGGAATATCTGCGAAGGTCTCTTGATGACCCGGAGGCGCAACCCTGTGGCAAGTGCGCTAACTGTCTTGGTGCGCCGCTGGTCAGTGCCTCGCCCGATCGCCAAAGAGTCATTGCTGCAGCGCAGTTCCTTCGCCACTCAGAATTCGTTTTCAAACCCAAGGTTCAAGTGGCCGCCAATGGGTTTCCGCAATACGGATTGCGAGGGAACCTGCCACAAAACCTCAGAGCGCAGGAAGGCAGAGTACTTAGTCGGTGGGCTGACGCAGCATGGGGCGGTTTCGTCGAACAGGACAAACATGGGGGCTATTTCCGGGATGAATTAGTGGACGCCATGGCGGAAATGATTCAGCAGCGTTGGCAGCCAACGCCACGGCCTGAGTGGGTCACCTGCGTACCCTCGCTCAAGCACCCCGAATTGGTGCCGGAGTTTGCGCGGCGGCTGGCGAATAAACTGGGTCTGCCATTCCATCCGGTAATCTCCAAAGTGCAGGATAACGAACCACAAAAACTACAGAACAACCGCTATCACCAGTGCAGCAACCTGGATGGAGTGTTCGCGGTTGATGCAGGCCTCCCTTCCGGCCCAGTCCTATTGGTGGACGATGTCGTCGATTCCGGTTGGACCATGACCGTTCTGGCAGCCTTACTTCGGCAACAAGGCAGTGGCGAAGTCTATCCGGTCGCTCTTGCTTCTTCTGCAACGGGGGATTGACGAATGCTCGCTGCTAAAACACAGGCAATCCTGTTACTGACCGCCTACTTTTCCAGGTCAACAAGCTCAGAAGCAAAGCCCCTCACGAATAAAGAGTGGGGGCGTTTTGCCTTCTGGTTGAAGAACCAGGGGATGTACCCCGAGGACCTCTTGACTGGAGACCTCAGTCAAAAACTGGCGGGATGGACAGACACCAAGATTACATCTGACCGCGTTCAAACCCTGCTCAATCGTGGGTCCGCCCTGGCAATGGCGATGGAAAAATGGACCCGCTCCGGCTTATGGGTGTTGACGCGCTCAGACAGTGATTACCCCAAACGTCTTAAAGCACGCCTAGGCAATGATGCACCCCCTGTCTTTTTCGGATGCGGCAACCGCAATCTCCTGAGCCAGGGTGGCATTGCTGTCATCGGCTCCCGTAAGACCTCTGATGCGGATCTTCAGTTTAGCCGCGATATGGGAGCTAAGTCCGCAAACGATGGGCGATCTGTCGTATCCGGCGGTGCAAAAGGCGTCGATGAAGCCGCCATGCTGGGTGCCCTTGAGTCTGAAGGTACGGCAATTGGGATTCTCGCCAATGACCTGCTGCGCGTCGCTACCTCCGTAAAGTACAGAAAGTACCTGATGGCGAACAACCTGGTTCTGCTCTCGCCTTTTTATCCCGAGGCCGGCTTCAATGCCGGCAATGCCATGCAGCGCAACAAGTACATCTATTGCCTGTCGGATGCGGCTATTGCCGTGCATTCCGGAACCTCAGGTGGAACCTGGAACGGGGTGCTAGAAAACATAAAGCACAACTGGGTACCTATGTGGATCAAGCCTACCGACGACCCGGAGGCCGGCAATGCCACACTGGTGCAAAAAGGCGCTAAATGGCTACCTGAAAATCTCGCTGAAATCGACCTTGACCACTTGCTGCGAACCGCAGATTCATCTGCAGATCAGGGTGCTGATTTATTTGCTCAAAACCAGACAGAAACCGTGCTCGAGGTGATTATAAACGAACCTCTGGCTGATACGGGTCAACAAGAAGAAAACGAAGTGGCGTCGGATGAGGTTGCCAAAGAGACTGCTGAAGACGCTTCCAAGCCTTCACCAAAGCAGGAACACGCAACACCTTCGCCTGTTTCGAGTGACCAATGCGAAGAAAAAACAGCTCTTACGCAGCTTTCCTTGTACGACCACTTTCTCCTGCTGCTTAGAAATGAAACAGGCTCACCAAAAACCATTGATGAATTGCTGGAAACTACACAGCTTCACAAAACCCAGCTTAACGAATGGTTAAAACAGGCTGTCGCGGATGACAAGGTGACCAAGTTAAATCGCCCGGTTCGGTATCAGTGGGTGGAAGACAATCAGCGCAAGATGTTCGAGGATCAGTAGTCTCCATGGAAACCGCAAAACTTAAAAAGTTCGCCCAATTCGCTCGTCGCAGCCTCCTCGAACAGGTCACAGCCAAGCTCAAGCTGGTATTGGCTGAAGAGAGTCCCGCTCGGCGAGAAAGGCCACAGGCGATTAAAAAGCTGGAAGAGGCGATAGCCGAGCAGGGTAAAGAGCAGGTTGTCGAGCGGGTGGCGTATATCTGGTTTAACCGGCTCGTAGCCCTGCGGTTTATGGACGTGAACCGATATAACCGCATTGGCGTGGTCTCGCCCGCCGAGGGGCAGTTCCAGCCCGAGATCCTGGCGGATGCCAAAATGGGCCATATCGATGAAGAAATGGTGCCGGAGCCAACCCGCCAAAAGATCTTCGCCCTGCTGGATGGAAAGACACCCAGTCAGGATCCCCAAGGAGAAGCCTATCGCCTACTGGTCGTAGGCGCCTGTAACTATTGGTACATCGCGATGCCGTTCCTGTTCGAGCGCATTGACGATTACACCGAACTTTTGATGCCGGATGATTTGCTCTCAGGCAACTCGATCCTGGCCTATACCCGCGAAGCCATGACGCCGGATGCCTGTGAAGATGTCGAGGTGATCGGCTGGCTGTATCAGTTCTATATCTCCGAGAAGAAAGACCAGGTATTTGCTGATCTCAAGAAGAACAAGAAGGTTGCTCCCGAGAATATCCCGGCGGCGACTCAGCTGTTCACGCCGCACTGGATTGTCCGCTATTTGGTGGAAAACTCGCTGGGACGCCTCTGGATGCTCAACCGTCCCGACTCTGGCTTGATCGAGCAGATGGATTACTACCTCAAGCCAGCGCCTGTGGCGGATGGTGAAGAGCAGCTCGAGACCGACTTCCTGCGTATCAGTAGCCCGGAACAGATCAAGATCTGTGACCCTGCCTGTGGGTCGGGACACATGCTGACTTATGCCTTCGATTTGCTTTATGCCATTTATGAGGAGGAAGGCTACGAGCCTGCCGATATTCCTGTGAAGATTCTGACTCATAACCTCTACGGCATCGAGATCGACGAGCGTGCTGGTGAGTTGGCAGCCTTCGCGCTGACCATGAAGGCACGGGGCAAACAGCGGCGTTTCTTCCGAAAGCCTGTGCAGCCCAAAATCTGTGTTTTGGAGAATTTGCATTTCGAAGAAGGAGAACTAGATGAATACATGGACTTTGTCGGGCGCGACCTGTTAAGTAAGCAGCTGAAAACCATGCTCCAGCAATTTGAAGAGGCCGATAACTTCGGCTCTCTGATCCGCCCGGAAGTCACCGGTACAGAAGAAATACGCCGAACCTTGGTGGCCAAAGATATTTCCGGGCAGTTATTTCTAAATGAAACACACCTAAGAGTTTTGAAAGCACTGCGGCAGGCCGATTACCTGAGCCCGAAATACCATGTGGTGATTGCGAATCCGCCGTATATGGGTGGAAAGGGGATGAACGGTCGGCTAGCAGCTTGGCTTAAGGATAACTACAAGGACGTGAAATCGGATTTGTTTTCTGCCTTCATTGTCCGCAACACGGAACTAACACTGCCCAAAGGCCAACTCGGCCTTATGTCGCCATTTGTGTGGATGTTTATCTCATCCTACGAGAGATTGCGTGATTTTTTGGTCAATCAGAAAACCATTACTTCACTGGTACAATTAGAGTATTCAGGCTTTGACGGCGCAACGGTGCCTATCTGCACTTTCACAGCTGAGAACGCGCACCATCCTCAGTACAGAGGTGGGTATGTACGGCTTTCCGATTTTCGAGGTTCCGAAAACCAAGGCCCCAAAGCGTTGGAGGCTATTCAGAATCCAGGTTGCGGGTGGTTCTATCGCGCATCAGCTAATGAGTTTAATAAGATTCCTGGAAGCCCTATTGCTTATTGGCTAAGCGATAATTTTCTTGCGCTTTATGAAAACCCAATTCTAAAAAATGTTTTCGACGTGAAGGAGGGCGTCGGCACCCGTAATGACGATGTTTTCATGAAGATGTGCTGGGAAGTTCCCTCCGAAAATATTGGTAGAGATAAACGCTGGATACTGACTGATAAAGCAGGAGATTTTCGGAAGTGGTATATGGGACCAGACTTTCTTATGGACTGGGAAGATGATGGCTACCGCATCAAGAATTACCGAAATCCAGATGGCTCTTTACGATCACGGCCTCAGAACCTGAGTTACTTGTTCAGGGAGGCCGTTGCTTGGGGACTTATTGGCTCAGGTATGACGAGCTTTCGGTGGCGTCCAGAGGGGTATGGTTTTGTCAGCGCGGCCCCGAGCCTTTTTGGAAACAACGTTTTCAAGACAATCAATCAAATGAATTCAAAAATTATCCGGGAGCTTTTGAAGGTTCGTGGTGCAACATTAAATGTAACCTCAGGCGTTGTATCAGAACTTCCATTTCTAAAGCTTGAGAAAGTCTTTTCTGAAAAAGCTAATTTCATAGCAAAAAGAACTGTCGATTTAACCAAGCAAGATTGGGATTCGTTTGAACCCGCATGGGATTTCACCAGCCTACCACTACTGGATCCTGATTTTCGCGATGTAGCTCTGCAATCTACATACAAGAAGATTCGCACACTCTGGCGGGAAATGACGCAGGAGATGCAGCGGTTAGAAGAAGAGAACAACGGCATCTTTATTGAAGCCTACAGCCTGCAGGATGAGCTGACACCAGATGTACCTCTGGAAGAGATTACTCTGACCTGCAATCCCCACTATCGTTACGGCAACAACAAAAGTGAGGAGGAACTGGAGGCGCTGCTGCTGGCCGACACCATGCGCGATCTGGTCTCTTACGCTGTAGGTTGTATGCTCGGTCGCTATGCACTGGAAGAGCCGGGGCTGATCCTGGCCAATCAGGGAGAGACCATAGAGGACTATCTGAAGCGGGTTCCGGAGCCGAGCTTCCCGGCGGACGATGACAATGTCATTCCTATGCTCGATGGCGACTGGTTCACCGATGACATCACCGAGCGCTTCCGTGAATTCCTGCGTATTGCCTTTGGCGAAGAGCACTACGAGGAGAACCTTCGCTTTGTCGAGCAGGCACTGGGTAAGGACATCCGCAAGTACTTCCTGAAGGACTTCTACAACGACCACGTGCGCCGTTATAAGAAACGCCCCATATACTGGCTGTTCTCCTCTCCCAAGGGCTCATTCAACGCGCTGATCTATATGCACCGCTACCAGCCTCACACCGTAGGGACGGTGCTGGAGTATTTGCGCGATTTCAAAGATGAAAAGCTGCAAGCCCGGAAGAACCATCTGGAAGCCGTCAGTATCAGTGCCGGGGCCTCCCAGGGTGATAAGACCAAGGCCCTGAAAGAGATCGAGAAGATCAACAAAATTCTCGTCGAATTGGATGACTACGAACGGGATGTGCTTTACCCGTTAGCGACGGAGCAGAAGGAAATCGATCTCGATGACGGGGTGAAAGCCAATTATCCGAAATTCGGCGAAGCCTTAAAGAAGATTACCGGCCTCACTGGCTAGGAGCACAGGCATGCATATCAACAAACTAACCTTGCAGCGTTTTCGTGGAGCTCAAGATCTACCGCTGGATCTGGATGACAAGCTTAATGTGTTTGTCGGCATGAATGGCGCCGGTAAGTCCAGCATTCTGGATGCCTCAGCCATCATGCTCTCCTGGTTAGCGAACCGGATTAAGCATGCGGGTGCGTCTGGCAGGCCGATTGCCGAATCCGACATCAAAAATGGCGAATCCTCCGCAAATTTGGCCATTCAGCTGTGTGATGAGGGTACTTACTTCGGCTGGAACTTGGCGAAGGTGCGTAAGGGGTACAGCAAAAAGGACCTGGCCTCTGTTCTGATCTCTGCATCCGAAACAGCCAAGGGTATTCAGGCCGGCATCACCGAGCATAACGGGAAGGTAAACATACCCTTGTTTGCCTACTACCCGGTGAATCGCGCTGTGTTGGATATTCCACTGCGTATCCGAGAAAAGCATCAGTTCGGGCTGCTTTCTGCTTACGAGGAGTCGCTTACCAGTGGCGCAAACTTCCGTACTTTCTTTGAATGGTTCCGGGAGCGGGAAGATCTTGAAAACGAAAACCGCAAGTATCAGGACGATTTGATCAAGCCGGAGGATTTCGAATTCCCGGATCCTCAGCTAACGGCGGTGCGGCGGGCCCTTGAGATTTTTATGCCGGACTTCCAAAACCTAACCGTAAGGCGCCAACCGCTGCGGATGGAGGTAACGAAGAAAGGCCAGCGGCTCACGGTAAACCAACTTTCTGATGGCGAAAAATGTTTGATGGCCATGGTTGGCGACCTTGCCAGGCGAATGGCCATAGCCAACCCGGAGCGAAAGGATCCGCTGCTGGGTGACGGGATTGTGATGATCGATGAAATTGATCTGCACCTGCATCCCAAATGGCAGCGCTTGGTGGTGCCCAGTTTGAGGGCGGTTTTCCCGAACTGTCAGTTCTTTATCTCCACACATTCACCACATGTAATCACCCATGTGAAACCGGAGAAACTGTTCCTTCTGAACATGAAAGATTCCGGAGAATTGGAGGTTGTTCGCCCGAGTGAATCTTATGGTAAGACGGCGGATAGGGTACTTGAGGATCTGATGGGCCTTGAGACCACACGCCCGAACCAGGTGGAAAACGCTCTTCGAGCTATTTACGGGCAAATCGATGATGGCGATCTCGATACTGCCAGAGAAGGCATTGCTGAATTGGAAAGAGACATTGGTGAAGACCCGGAACTGGTGAAAGCCAAGGTGCTGATCAAACGAAAGGAGCTGATTGGCCGATGAAGTATGTGGAGAAGCGTCATGAACCTGAAGCTTTTACGCAATGGAAGGATCTGGCCAATGAAGACTGGCAGCCCACTTATGGTGACCTGAGCGGTGATCTAAAAGCCTCGGTAAAGGGAACGTTGATGCAGGAGCAGGGTTACATCTGCTGCTATTGTGAACGCCGGTTGGCCGAGGGCGATTCCCACATAGAACACTTCCAGCCCCAGAGTGACCCGGCTGTGGATCCGTTGGATTACCGCAATCTTTTGTGTTCCTGCCAAAACCAGATCAGAAAGGGTGAGCCCCGCCACTGCGGTAACCTCAAATGCGACTGGTTTGACCCCGAGCTGTTGATATCGCCACTGGATCCAGACTGCGAAAATCGATTCAGTTTCGAAGGTGACGGTCTGATTAAGCCTGCTGATCAGCATGATCGGGCGGCCCGTGAAACCATCACCCGACTGGGCCTGGACCTGCCCAAGCTGAATGACTTGCGAGCTGGCGCAATTGAGCCTTTCTTGGATGATAGCTTGACCCATGATGAGCTGGGCCAGTTCGTGTCGGGCTACTTAACCATGGGAGCAGACGGCCGTTTCGGTGAGTTCTGGACCACCATCAAATACCTGTTTGGGGACTATGCCGTCGCATGAGTAATCGAATTTTCCAGGCCTCTCATGAATATCTCAGGTCGCTCGTGAAGGAGGGCTACCTATGAAATTGAAAGAAATTGCCGTTAAAGGCTTTAAATCCATCAGCAACCACGACTACGAGCGTATTGCCTTTAACGATGTCACGGTGCTTTTGGGGGCGAATGGCTCCGGGAAAAGCAACCTGATTTCACTGTTTCGGCTGCTGGGGTTTATGACTACTGGCGCACTGCAGCAGTACGTTGGCAGGCAGGGTGTCAGCCAGCTACTGTTCTACGGCCCAAAGGTGACCGAATCGCTGAGTTTCAGCGTGAAGCTGGAAGATGACAGTACCACCGACTCTTACGATGTAAAGCTGTCCTACGGGTTACCGGATCGGTTATTCGTCAGTGGTGAACAGGTGAGCTACCACAAGGCCGGTCACCCCAAGCCGCAGGAATACTTTCTGTCCAGTGGTGGCCCTGAAGCGGAGCTGGGGCAGGACGATCGGCCCACCAGTAAGGTGCTTACCGGTCTGCTTAGAGGCATACAGACCTTTCAGTTTCACGACACATCCGACACCGCCCGGATCAAGGATCGGGTGTACGTTGATGATGTGTCCTACCTACGCAGCGATGGGGGCAACCTCGCGGCCTTTCTTAAGATGTTGAAGGAGTCGGACAGTTATCGTCCGTACTACGAACGGATTGTCCGGCATATTCGCAAGATTATGCCGCAGTTCAACGACTTCGTGCTGGATGCCCTTCCTGGCAACGACCGTTTCGTGCGACTGAACTGGTCTGATACCTACCGCCAGGATTATCTTTTTGGTCCGGATCAGATTTCCGACGGATCCCTGCGTTTCATGGCGCTGACCACGCTGCTGTTGCAGCCACCGGCGTTGCTTCCAAAAGTGATCGTTCTGGATGAGCCGGAACTGGGGCTTCATCCGGCTGCCACGCTTGAGCTTGCTGGCATGATCAAACGCGCATCCCAAAAAACGCAGGTGGTCCTGGCCACCCAGTCCACACGGCTAGTGGACGAGTTCCTTCCCGAGCAGATCGTGATTGTGGAGCGGGATTCAAAAACCGGCGCCAGTTCGTTTCACCGGCTCGAGCCGGAGGCGTTGGGAGAATGGTTGCAGCGATATAGCCTTTCGGAGTTGTGGGAGAAAAATGTGCTGGGAGGGCAGCCGTGATTCGACTGCATATAACCGCAGAGGGCCAGACCGAGAAAGCCTTTGTCGACCAGGTTTTGACACCCCATCTGGCGCACTTTGATATCTACACCGACGCGCGCTGTGTCCTGACGAGCAAGGACAAACGGGCGGCCAAAGAATACCGGGGTGGTCTGATCAGTTACCAGAAGGCAAAAGCAGACATCGAAACCTGGATGAAGGAAGACGCCAATCAGGAATGCTGGTTTACCAGTATGTTCGATTTATATGCCTTGCCAGAGGATTTTCCAGGGTTTGAAGAGGCGAAACGGCTGGAGCCTTATCAAAGAATAGAGCGGCTCGAAGCTGCTTTTGGCAATGAAATGAACAAACCAAACTTTATTCCCTATATCCAGTTGCATGAGTTTGAAAGCCTGATTCTTGCTGATCCGGCCAAGCTGGATTGGGAATACCTGGAGCATGACCAGCCAATTGGAAATTTGGTGAAGATGGTCGGCACCCAAAATCCGGAGCTCATCAACGACGGTCGCGAAACAGCGCCGTCAAAACGAATTCTCAAAGAGATACCGGAATACGACAAGGTGACATCGGGGGTATCGGTTGCGGCTCACATCGGCCTCGATGCTCTACGGGCCTCTTGCAAACACTTTGATGAATGGGTGTCGCGCCTGGAGAAGCTCGGGGGCAAAGAATGAGCCAGCAAATCAATTATGCGCTGAGCAGGCTTTTCGATAAGCACCGGGTTGTGTTCTGGTATGACAGCAAGCAGGAGCTGCGCGGTGACTTCGAAGCGGTTTCCATTCCTGACGTGGAGAAGCTGGAGATAACCAACAACGAGTACGGCCTGAAATATCGCATCCTGCGGGAGTCACCGGAACAGAAATTCTTGCTGTACAAGGAGGGGCCACAACCAGAGGACCTGGACAACTGGCTGCTGGACGTACAGCTGGCCCACGGCGAGTTCCGGACTGACCAGGTGGCCATCTGGCTGTCCGAACTGGAATTGGGCCTGGAGTTTGCCGAGGTGGCCCAGGCTCACGCGGAGTTTTTCCAGGCGATCAAGCGCAAAGAGGCGTTGAAGAAGTTGCTGAAGCCGGACGATACCGCCGGTCAGCTGCGCCTGAAGATGCTGGCCGTGTGTGCCGGTAGTGAGCCTCGTATGGACTCGGTGGTGGAAACCCTGCTGCAGCAACTGGCGGAAGAGCGCGATGATGGCATTCGGCTGATTGAGCGTTGCGGTCTGGATAGCTTTTTGTGGGAGCAGCTCACCCGCTTCTACGGCTATGAGGCCAGTGACCCCAGCCTGCGTGACTTTGTGATCGAGCTGTTCAAATCCTGCTACGCCATGGGTACCGATGGCGAGGTCAAACTGACCGGCGATGCCCTGGTGTTCCTCAAGCGCTGGAAAGACAGCCGGCAGTTCGAGCAGGGGTTTGAAACTCTGTCTGCCGAGTGTGCCGACGTGCTGGGCATTGAGCAGGATCTGGGTAAGCGGGATTTCCGGGACCTGGTTGAGTTGGACTACTTCCGGCTAATCGACCAGAAGATTATCAGTGACCTGGTACGGGCGGTGGTAGGCCGCACGGTCACTAGTGGCGATGTGGCGCTGTGGGTCCGGCAGCGGCGGCAGGGCCACTGGTACGGGGAGTTCCGCCACCTGTATGAAGCCATTGAGTTTGCGGCGCGCTTTGTCCAGATGCTGGGTAAGGCTCGTCTCACCATGGACAGCCTCTCCGACGGCGTTCAGCGATACAGCCGCACCTGGTTCCAGTTGGATCAGCTCTACCGCAAGTTTACCTACCATGTGCGCATGTCTGGCCAGGCCTCGTTGATGGGTGAACTCAGTGATCAGGTGGAGAATCTGTATTCCAACAACTACTTGCTCAAGCTGGGCGATAGCTTCCAGGTTCACGTGGACGCCGCGCCGCGCTGGGAGGCCTATCCAGTCGTTCAGCAAAAGGCCTTTTTCGAGCACTGGGTTCGCCCGTACCTGCGCAAGGACAAGCGGATCTGCGTGATCATTTCCGACGCTATGCGCTACGAGATTGGTGACGAGCTGCTGGGCCTTATCCGGCAGGAAGATCGCTACAGCGCGGAGCTCGAACCGGCACTCTCGACCCTTCCCAGCTATACGCAGCTCGGTATGGCGGCGCTGCTGCCCAACAAGTCCTTGGCGATCGCCGACAACGATACCGGCACGGTACTGGTGGATGGCCAAAGCTCACAGGGCACGGTCAACCGTACCAAGATCCTGCAGGCCGCCCTGGATGGGCGGGGCCGGGCCGTCAAGGCAGAGGATTTTATGCAGCTCAACCGGGAAGACAGCCGGGAACTGCTCAAAGGTAATGATGTGCTGTACATCTACCACAACCGCATCGACCATACCGGCGACAAGATGCATTCAGAGGGGCAGGCTTTTGAAGCGGCGGAACAGACCCTGGCTGATCTCATACGCTTGATCAAGAAGCTTACGGCGGCCAACGCCAACAACCTGCTGATCACCGCTGACCACGGCTTTATTTACCAGAACCGTGAGCTGGATGAGAGTGACTTCCTGGGCGATGTCGTTACTGGCGATGATATTCGCTACCGGGACCGTCGTTTCGTGCTGGGTAAGGGACTGTCCGCCTCTCCGGCGTTCCATCACTTCTCGTCTGAGCAGCTTGGGCTGGATGGCGAGATGGAAGTGCAGATACCCAAATCCATCAACCGGCTGCGCCTTAAAGGCTCAGGCAGCCGCTTTGTGCATGGCGGGGCGTCCCTTCAGGAAGTTGTGATTCCGGTCCTGAAGGTCAACAAGAAGCGCCAGAGCGATGTCAGCGCCGTTGAGGTGGACATCCTGCGCGGGGCCAGCTCGGTGATCACTTCCGGCCAACTGGCCGTCACCTTGTATCAGTCCGGACCGGTTACCGAGAAAGTACAGCCTCGCCACCTGCGGGCCGGAATTTACACCCAGGCAGGGGAATTGATCTCGGATAGTCATGAGTTGTCGTTCGATCTGACATCGGAGAATCCTCGCGAGCGGGAGCTTCAGGTGCGCTTCGTGCTCAGCCGCAATGCGGATGGAGCCAACGGCCAGGAGGTCTTCCTGCGCCTGGACGAGCAGCACGCCGGTACCTCCCACTACAAGGAGTACAAGTCGCTCAGGTATCTGATGCGGCGCTCCTTTACCAGCGATTTCGATTTTTGAGGGTTGTAGCCAATGAGTACGCTTGACCAAAAGATCAACGAACACTTCCCGGGCTTGGTAGTGCGCAAAGACCTGGTGAAAACGGTCAAGGGCAACGCCATCGTTCCCTCATACGTACTGGAGTATCTGCTCGGCCAGTACTGCGCCACCAGTGATGAGGCCACGATTCAGACGGGTATCGAAACGGTCAAGGAAATTCTGGCCAAGCACTATGTCCACCGTAATGAAGCCGGACTGGTGCGCTCTAATATCAAGGAGAAAGGGCGCTACAAGGTGATCGACAAGATCAGCGTAGCCTTGAATGAGAAGACAGATGCCTACGAGGCGCAGTTCTCCAACCTGGGGATCAAGAAGGTATTGGTGGATTCGGGAACCGTGAAGGCCCACCCCAAACTCCTGGTAAGCGGCGTCTGGTGCATCGCGGACATCGAATACGTATTTTCTGAAGACCAGAACGCCAGCCCCTGGATCCTGTCCACCCTCAAGCCAATTCAGCTTTCGCATTTCGACTACGGCGCCTACGTCGCTGCGCGGCAGCAGTTCAGCACCGATGAGTGGATTGACCTGCTGATACAGAGCATTGGCTTTAATCCGGAAATGTTTGGCAAGCGCAGTAAGCTCCTCCAGCTCCTGCGCCTGGTTCCTTTCTGCGAGCGCAACTACAACCTGATCGAACTCGGACCCAAGGGGACAGGCAAATCCCACGTTTACTCGGAGTTCTCGCCCCATGGGATTCTGGTATCCGGAGGTGAAGTCACCGTACCCAAGCTGTTTGTGAATAACTCCAGCGGCAAGATCGGCTTGGTAGGGTACTGGGATTGTGTGGCCTTCGACGAATTCGCCGGCAAGCAGAAGCGCGTCGACAAAGCCCTCGTTGACATCATGAAGAACTATATGGCCAACAAGTCCTTCTCCCGGGGCGTGGAGACCCTGGGCGCCGAGGCGTCCATGGTGTTCGTGGGGAATACCCGGCATACCGTACCTTATATGCTGAAGCATTCGGACCTGTTCGATGAGCTGCCGGACAAATTCTACGACTCTGCCTTCCTCGACCGGATCCATTTTTACATCCCCGGGTGGGAGGTGGATATCATCCGGGGCGAGATGTTCTCCGACGGCTATGGCTTCGTGGTGGACTACCTTGCGGAAATCCTGCGCTCGATGCGGAACTACGATTATTCCGATCAGTACGGGGAGTACTTTACCCTCTCTTCGGATATCTCGACCCGTGACCGGGACGGTATTAACAAGACCTTTTCTGGCTTGATGAAGATCCTGTTCCCCCAGGGCGGAGCAACCAGTGATGAGGTTGAAGAAGTGCTGCGTTTTGCCATCGAGGGGCGCAAGCGGGTCAAGGACCAGTTACAGCGGATTGATACCACCTACGGCGAAGTCCGGTTTTCCTATCAGGATCAACAAGGCCATGAAATACTGGTCACGACACTTGAGGAAGAAGAGTACCCAGGTTACTACCACCAGACGGTGTCCACCCCTGATGACGGGGGGTTAGACCCCGAGCCAGCAGCAGACGTCAAAGGTGGCGGGCCCAAAGAGCCCCGCGCCCCTGAGCCTGCGCTGGAGGAAAAACACCTGACCTTCCAGGAGAACCAAAAAGGCATCTCATTCGACGGCTTGTTTGGCGCATACCTGAAGGGAGCCAGCAAGATTACCGTCACAGACCCCTACATTCGGCTTTTCTATCAGATCCGCAATTTCATGGAGTTTCTCGAGGTCATCGTGAAAAACAAGGCCGAAGAAGATGAAGTGTCGGTTCACCTCGTCACCGTCCGGGACGAGTTCAAGGGTGATCTGCAAGACGAGAGTTTTGAAAAGATCCAGGAGTCCGCTCGCACCGTGGGCATCGACTTCACCTGGGAGTTTGACGAAAGCGGTACTATTCACGCGCGTCATATCGTTACAAACTACGGCTGGAAGATTTCACTGGATCGGGGGTTGGACATCTTTCAGCATTACGAGATGAATGAGGCTTTCGCGTTTGCGAACAGGTTGCAGCAGTTTCGGTCGAGCAAAGCCTTCGAGGTAACTTTCATCAGCAAGCGTAGGTGCATTACGGAGGGCAATGGCGCCCGGACCCTCGTCCGCCAGGTGCGTGGACCGGATATTTCAAAGTCGGAATCCGCGGGCTGTTGAGTGAGACCGCTACCTATCTTCCGCGTCATTGAGCACATCAACCGCCGCATTCCGTTCCAGCCGCCCGTGCTCGTAATAATCCATCGTGATTCGCAATTTCCGATGTCGCGACATTTCCATTGCATCGGTCAACGAAATTCCTCGGGGCCCGGCTTCCGTCAGAAATCCCACACGCAGGCTGTGGGCCCCGATATTTGATGCATCGATCCCGGCCGCCTCGGCACGCAATCGCACGACCCGGTCGATCGCGCGGCCGCTCAGTCTGCCGAGCTAACGACCGCTACGGTGGATGCCCATAAAGAGTGGGCCTTCGTCGCCGCCCCTCGCATTCATCCAAGCCGTGAGTGCATCGGCGGCGCGCCCGCGTAATGGCAGCGACCATCCCCCGGCTTTAGTAGCATTTCGATCCAGAGCCCACGAGTTCAGATTGCCGCTTCTGCGGCCATTTGCGCAGCGTAGTCAGCGGGCGTCAGCCCGCTAAGTTCCTTCTTCGGTCGTTCTTCGTTGTACTCCCGATGCCAGGCGCGGATGATCGTGGTGGCATGGGCAAGGCTTACGAACCAGTGCTCGTTCAAGCATTCATCGCGGAAGCGGCCGTTGAAGAACTCGATATAGGCGTTCTGGTTCGGTTTGCCAGGCTCGATCTGCTTGAGCTCGACACCGTTGTCATGCGCCCAGTTCATCATCGCCTTGCCAATGAACTCGGGCCCGTTATCTGATCGTATGACCGTCGGCAGACCGCGGGTGAGTGCCAACGCATCAAGTACACGGGCGACTTGCGTGCCGCTCATCGATCGACCGGGCACGAGTGCCACGCACTCGTGCGTGGCGTCGTCGACGATGCCCAGGCATTTGATGGCGCGACCGTCAGCTACACGGTCGAATACAAAATCCATCGACCAGACTTCGTTCGCCCGAGCGGGGCGTATCAACGGCTGCCGGTCGGAGATCGGCACCTTCTTTCGTCGTCTTCGTCGAACCTGCAGGCCTTGCTCGGCATAGAGTCGTTCGACGCGCTTGTGGTTCACGGACCAGCCGGCCTGGCGAAGCTTGAGATAGATCATCGGCGCGCCATAACGCCGATAACGCTGTGCCAGACGTAGAATCTCAGCCCGCAAGCGTTCGTTCTGATCCGGTGTCGGCTGATACCGGAATGCGCTAGCACTCATCGCCACCACGGCCAGCGAACGTCGTTCGCTCAAGCCGCGCTGACCCATGAACCGCACCAGCTCGCGCTTGGCTGCTGCGGTTACCATTTTTTTCGCAAGGCCTCGCGCGTGACCTCGTTTTCGAGCATCGACTCGGCTAATAGCCGCTTCAAGCGACTGTTCTCGGCCTCAAGCGCTTTCAGTCGCTTGGCATCCGAGACGTCCATGCCGCCGAACTTATTCCGCCAGGTGTAATAGCTCGCCTCGGAAAAGCCGTGCCGGCGGCACAGCTCTTTAACGGGCGTACCGGCCTCGGCTCCTTCAGAAAACCGATGATCTGCTCTTCGGTATAGCGTTTTTTCATATCCAATCTCCAGGCTTTGGGTGATTGGACTCTAGATTGGGCTGCTACTCAATAGCGGGGGATGGTCGTGGGCGCGATAGAAGAAAAGTAACGGCAATGGAAAGCATGCCGTTAAATATGGCTACGAACCGCATCCCGGGCCCGCCATGCAAAGAAGGCTCTCCAGAAATGGGGAGCCTTTTTTATTTGCAACGACGCAATTCGAACTCCCGACAAATAACAAGTCAGTTCGACAACCGCGCCCGGCGCGGTTGAACGGGGCGGCGTCAGCCGCACCGGCCCCGAAGGGGTGAGCCGCGTAGCGGCGAATAATCTTCCCGGGCCCGCCATGCAAGCAAAGAAGGCTCATTATTTGATGGGCCTGCGTTGTTGCGTGAGTGCAGCGATTCTCCTCCTCGACAGAATGCGACGACGGCTCGGCCTGGGTGCAGGAGCGTTGAAATTAACGTCGTAAAAGGTAATAAATACCGATGACTCGCTGTCGCCGGTGCGCTAACGTCGAGTGACTATTAGAACCAGGTCGTCGACTCAGATGGCCAGCGCGAGGGGAGACCATGGGTATAGGGCGTGTGTGCATACGATCAGCCGCAGTGCTGATCACGGTGGCCGGTTTGTCGGCCTGCGGCGATGACGGTTCGGTCGATGTGGGCGGCTCCAGCCCATCGCTGGGCGGCGGTGGCGATACGCCGCCGGTTTCGGCCAACTTGTACTGCGATGAAGACGCACCGGCGCAGGCGGCAGACAGTCGGGACGCCATTACCCAATCCACGGCGATCGACGGCACAACCATCGATGTGGCCATGACGCTGTACACGCCCGCACTGGAGGCGGGCGAATGTGCGCCGCTGATCGTGCAAAGCCACGGCTTTGGCGGTAGCCGTATTACCGATCTCGACGACGTGCCCGACGATGCCAATGCATCGGAACTGGCTACGCGCGAGGCCTGGAAAGCGGGCTATTTCGTGGTCAGTTTCGACCAGCGTGGCTTTGGCGAAACCGGTGGTAGCGTCAAGGTCGAAAATCCGGATTTCGAGGGTCGCGATACCCGCGCCGTGATCGATTATGCCGTGGCGGAGTTAGGCGGCCATCTGGCCTATCGCCGCGGCGATCCGGTGATTGGCGCGCTGGGTTTGTCCTACGGGGGCGGATTTCAACTGGTTGCGTCGGGTATCGACCCGCGTATCGACGCCATCGTGCCGGCAGCGACCTGGTACGACCTCACCTATAGTCTGGCGCCAAACGACACGCCGAAGACGGTCTGGCTGGATCTGCTGGTATTGCTGGGTGTGACCGGGGCCGAAGGCGCACTCGACCCCTTTCTCTACGAAGGCTTCCTGCAGGCGCAGTTCGGCAGTATTTCCGACGACATTCTCGACGAAGTCCGTGGCAACGGTTTGAATGCCTTCTGTGACGGCCTGCGTCCGAGCGAAGGCGTGCCGCGAGTCGATGCCTTTATCGTGCAGGGCGTCAACGACACCCTGTTCAATATGAACGAGGCCGTTCGCAACGCCCAGTGTCTGCGCGCTGCCGGTAACGACGTACGCCTGCTCGTGCAGCGTACCGGTCATATTCTGCCGCTGTTCCAGGCGGTACAGGGCGCGTTCGGTTTCGATCTGGACCCGCGTGTGGTCTGCGGTAATGCCACCTACGATACATCCGAACGCATGCTCAGCTTTCTCGATGAGAAACTGCGGGGCGTGCCGGCCCGGCCGGCGATCGACGCCAACTGTTTCGTTCAGGACGATACCCACGGCATCGTCACCGACGATATTCCCATCGGCGGAGCGCGCTACTCGATCCCGGCGACCACGTTAACCACCGGGCCGGTCGTCGAAACCGTGGTCAACGTGCTCCAGGGTCTGCAGGTCAACGGTAGCCCGTTGCTGCCGACGATCGCCGAGTCGCTGGGCATGACCGTCGCGAATTTGTTCGACACGCTCGAGGCGCTACTCACCAATCCCGCGGAAATCGACAGCGTACTCACCGACGAGGTGTTGCAGCTGCTACCGCCCGAATTGCTCAACGAACTGACCGCGCCCTCGCGCGAGCTGTTCCTGTTCACGGCCGATCAGCCGATGACCCTGGCCGGCATCCCGATGGCGGATTTGCAGCTCGATAGCACGGCTGACGACGCGATCGTATTCGTGGGGCTGGGCGTCAAGCGCCGGGGCGAAACCCGGATCGATCTGATCAACACCCAGGTGGCCCCGCTGCGCGGACACAGCGACGGCAATTACGCCCAACCGCTGGTGGGTGTATCGACCCATCTGCAAGCTGGCGATGAGGTGTATCTCATGGCCTACGGTTTTCACAACCAGTACTACCTCAGCTTCAATCGGCTGCCGCGCGTGGTGACGCTTTCGGGGGCCGTCGATCTGCCGTTGTTGCCAGACGACCCGCGTCCGTAGTGACGGAGTGACGCGTGGCCGGCACGGCGCCCGGCGCATCAGCAACGGGTGGGCGTACGTGTTCGCTTTGTGCCGATCCCGCCCTGGCTACGGCAGGCCGGCGCGCGCGGTCTGAAGCAGGCGGCAAAGAAGGCAATCGCCATGGCGATCGCGGCCAGGTCGCCGCCGTAGTACATCAGTTCTGCTGCCAAGCGCCGCTGATCGAGCGTGCTCGCCGAATCGAGCGGATAGCCGTGCAGATACATGTACTTCGACAGGGCGCCGTGCAGCGCCATTGCCAGGAAGAACACGAGCAGGCGCAGGCGTAGCCCGGGGCGGTGTGGGGCCGGGTCCGGCCCGACGATCGACCATACGAACAGACAGCCGGCGAGCAGAAAGTGCAGGTGCAGCAGCGTGCTCGCCCACGGCGTGTCGTGCATGAAGCCGTAGAGCGGAGTGAGATACAGCACGAACATGGCGCCGATATCCAGCAGCGCGGCGCTGACCGGATGGGCAAGCATGCGCACCGGTATGCTGGCGAGCAGACGCACCAGGGTACGGCCGGCGCGCTTTGGCAGCACGCGTAGCGCCAGGGTGACGGGCGCGGCCAGCACCAGCCCAACCGGGGCATACATGCCGAGCATGAGGTGCTGGATCATATGGCCTTCGATGCGGGCATGGCCAAAATGCATCATGGGCGGGCTGAGTGCGATCAGGGCCAGCGCGGCGCCCGCCAGCCAGCTCAGCCCCCGTCGCAGGGGCCATTCGTTTCGACAGGCGTACCAGGCCCGACCATAGGCCAGAGTCGCCGCGCAGACGCCCGCGACGAGCAACGCATGCCCGATCACTGGTGGGCGCTGTGTCGCCGCGCGTTGCGCAGGGCGAGCATGCCCGCCACGAGTATGAGCAGGCCGGCGCCGATCCATGCCACGTCGTAGGGCCAGACGGGGTCGACATAGCGCACCTGATGCAGGCCGAGGATCTTGTGATCGACCACGCCGTCGAAGATCTGGAAACCACCCGCACCGAGCAAAAGGGCGGCTTTGAAATGCCGGGGCGCGAAGCGCTGTGCCTGCAACAGCGAGCGGGCGATAAACGCCCCGGCCACCAGGAACAGCAGCTCGCCGGCATGCAGCAGACCGTCGGAGAACAGGGCGAAGGCGCCCGAGCGCACGTCGACGAAGTGGTGCCAGGCCAGCAGCTGATGGAACACGATCTCGTCGATCGCTGCCATCAGCCCGATGCCGATCAGCAGGCCGGATTGGAGGGTGGCACGGGTATTGACGCCGGTGTGTTCAAAAGCGGACATCGCGCGGCCTTGAACGAAAAATGTCGGTCCGAGGCTAGGCCGGCACGCCGCCACGAACAATCCGCAATTTCCGCATGCGGTTGCGTCGCGCTGCGTTGGCCATCGATACCGTAATCGATGTCCGACGCCCCGGTGGCTACCGTTACGTACTTCTACTCAAGGAGGAAACGCAGTCTGGGTTTTAGCATGGCGCCAGATTCCAAACGGCGATAACGCAATGAGCGACGAAACGCTGGTTCTTCGCGAACCCGATGTAAACGACGGCGCGCGGCTGCACGGTTTCGTGCGGGCGCTGCATCCGCTGGCCGAGAACTCGGTCTACTGCAATATCCTGCAGTGCACCCATTTCTCGGAAACCACCGTGGTCGCCGAACGCGGCGGGCATATCATCGGCTTCGTGAGCGGCTATCTGCATCCGAAGAAGGCGAACACCTATTTCCTATGGCAGGTGGGCGTGCATGCCGAGGGGCGGGGTGAAGGCCTGCCGCTGCGCATGATTCAGGCCGTGCTGGCGCGACCGGTCTGTGCCCAGGTCACGACCCTCGAAGCCACGGTGACGGCGAGCAACAGCGCCTCGCAGGGGCTGTTCCGACGTCTGGCCCAGGCCGAGGGCGCGCAGTGCCACGTGACCCCGGATTACCTGGAAGCTACCCACTTCGGCCCCGACAACGTCTATCCGGAAGAACTGTTCACGGTCACGCCGCTATCGACACCGGGGCGCGGCCAGGCAAGCGACGGCGCTTAGCCCAGACGTGGTGCCCGGTCGGTGAGCGGATGGGTCTGCTGTAGTACGCGCCCGGCGCGCATCACGAGATGATCGGCGTGGCGGGCGCCGACGAACTGGGCGCCGATCGGGCGCTCGCCGTCACCGAAGCCGCAGGGTACGGTGATGGCCGGCTGGCCGCTCATGTTCCAGGGCCAGGCGAACACCGCCCAGCTGGTCCAGCGCTCGTGCGGCCAATCGGCCGGTACTTCGCGTCCGGCCTCGAAGGGCAGTACGGGCGCGGTCGGACAGAGCACGAGATCGTAGTCGCGATGAAAATCGCTCATGCGCTGCATCAGCGCGACCCGTTCGCTGTCGGCGGCGAGATAATCGGCCGCGCTGGCCTGTAGATAGCGTTGGACCATCGGCTGCAGGGGCGCATCCAGCGTTTCGATCTGGGCGGCGCTCCAGTTCCGGGCCATGACCGCCGTCTCGGTGAAGAACAGCTGGTGGTAGCTGTCGCGCAGCGAGCCCGTATCCGGATGGATGGGCGGATCGGTACGCACCACGCGCGCACCGTGGCTGGCCAGCAGGTCCGCGCAATGCTCGAGCGCGGCCGCGATCTGCGGATCCACGTCGACATCGAAACCCAGCGCCGGGCTGAAGGCAATACGCAGACCGCGGATGTCGCCGGCCATGGCACGGTCGGAGCGGCTTTCGTCGCCGCCGTGCTGGGGCGTACTCGGATCACTTTCGGTAATAACGTCGATCAGCGTAGCCGCGTCCTGAACCGTGCGGGTAATCGGCCCGCGTTCGGTAAGCTTGTCGTGGTGGCTGCCGGGCAGGGTGGGCGCATGGCCATGTGATGGCTTGAAGCCCACCGCGCCGCAAAAGCTGGCCGGGATGCGTATCGAGCCGCCGGTATCGGCGCCGAGCGCGACCGGGGTGACGCCTGCGGCCACCGCCGCGGCACTGCCGCCGCTCGAGCCACCGCAGGTCATGTTCGTGTTCCAGGGGTTGCGGGTGATGCCCGTCAGCGGCGAATCGGTGACCGCTTTCCAGCCGAATTCCGGTGTAGTGGTCTTGCCGGCGGGCACGAAGCCATGGCGTCGACAGGCCGTGACCGTGGGTGCATCGAAGGTCTTGGCCTGGCTGTCGGTGAGTTTGGAGCCGTCGCGGGTCGGCCAGCCGATCATGTCGAAGGCGTCTTTCACCGCCACGGGCAAACCGTCGATCCGGCCCATGGGCTGGCCGCTGCGGTAGCGCTCGTCGGCGGCTGCCGCGGCATCCCGGGTAGCGCGTTCGTCGATATGACAGAAGGCGTTGAGCCGGTCATCGACCTGTTCGATACGCCGCAGCGCGCAGTCGGCCAGCGTTGTCGCACTGACCTCACGCCGGGCCAGGCGCGCCAGCATATCGGTCCCAGTCAGGCGGATGTAGTCATCGATTTGCATAGCTGTTTTCGGGTCGTCCAAATCTGCGTAGCGCGTGCTCGCATCAAACGCCGTTGCGCGCGATCGTTCGATTCCAGTTGTTCGAGTAGACGCGACGTCCGTCTTCGTAGGCGTCGAGCTCGGCGTGCACGTGAAAATCCTTGCTGTCCGCGGTGAGCACGGTGCGGGTACGCGTGTAGACCGACCAGCCTTCACGTTCGAGCGTGCGATGCGCCACGACTTCCGCGCTGGGCGAGCCGAAATCGCCGGTGCGAAAGCTGTAGTACTCGCGCGTATCGTCGGCGACGGTCAGATCGGCGTCGGCGATGTGGTAGCGTCCGCCGTCCTTGATGACCTCCAGCGTCGACTCGTTGCTGTCGAGATCGCGATGCACCAGCCAGCGCTGCTGACCCTGGGTGAGTTGTTCGACGTCGAGCTTGGGTACGTCGCGCGGCGCATCGAAGGCGATATCGGCGTCGCTTGCCTGGCGCTCGCGTTCGGGCAGGCGCAGGCGCGAGTTCTCGGTATGAACCGTCAGCCGGGTGGACTGCGCCGGCGGCCATGCCAGCGGGTAGTAGGAGCAGGACACGCTCAGGCGCAGGCAGTGGCCGGCCGCGATGATCTGGCCCAGCTCGTTGCATTGCACCGATACGCGATAGCGTTTGCCCGGCTCGAGTTCCTCGACCCGGTCGTGGCCGTTGCGATGGGTGAGGTTGAGCAGCCCGTAGGTACAACGCGTGGCGCTGCCGTCCGGGGCAACGTCGGACAGACGCACCGCGACCATGCCGGTCGGCTGATTGCAGGACAGCTCCAGTTCGACCACCGGCGCGCCAAGCATTTCGAAATCCTGCTCGAACAGCTCGGTATCGAACACCAGGGCGCCGCCGTCTTCCTCGCGCTGATCGTGGGGCAGGTCGGGGCCGGCGGCATAGGAGCACCATTTGCCGGCGAACAGGCCCACGCTCAGCGGCGACTCGACATCGTGGTGGCCGACTTCGGGATTGTCGAAGTTCTCGGTCAGCAGATCGGGTTCGAGCTGGTATACGCGTTCATCGCGCTGCGGCGGCCACTGGCTTTCGCCAGCCCAATAGCCGGGGCGGAAGCTGTAGCTCCCCGAGGGCGGAATGCTCTCCTGCATCCAGGCCCGCAGGGCCGGCTGGTTTTCCACGCCGTTGTCGATATGCTTTATCCAGCGATCGCACCAGCGCAGCACTTCGCCCTGAAAATCGATGGCCGGCCCGGGCACGCCCTGGTGCGGATACTTGTGACTCCAGGGGCCGACCAGCCCCTGGGTGGGTACATCCAGATTGTCGAGCAGGCGGAATACGGAATTGGTGTAGCCGTCCGCCCAGCCGCTTACCGCCAGCACCGGGCACTGGACCGAGGAAAAATCCTCGCAGATCGAGCCGTGGCGCCAATAGTCGTCACGCGTCTGGTGGGCCAGCCACTTCTCCAGCCACAGGCCACTGCCTTCCAGGCGCTTGAACCACAGGTCGCGCCACTGCTCGCCGACCAGCTGCGGGTCCGGCGGCAGAGAGTTGAAAGCGAACATCACCGACGCCCAGGACAGGTTGTCGCCGAGCAGACAGCCGCCCATGTAATGGACGTCGTCGGCATAGCGATCGTCGGTCGAGCACACGCTGATGACGGCCTTCAACGCCTCGGGCTGGCGGGCCGCGACCTGCAGCCCGTTGAAGCCGCCCCAGGAGATCCCGATCATCGCGACGCTGCCGTCACACCACGGCTGTTTGGCCAGCCATTCGATGACCTCCACGCCGTCCTGGAGTTCGAGCTCGAGATATTCGTCTTCGAGCACGCCTTCCGAGTCGCCGCTGCCGCGCAGGTCCACGCGCACGCCGGCATAGCCGTTGTCGGCAAATACCGGGTGCATGGTTTCATCGCGCGAACGGGTGAAGTCACGCTTGCGATACGGGATGTACTCGAGGATCGCCGGCACCGGTTGGCTTTCGGCGTCGTCGGGCAGCCAGATACGGGCTGCCAGATGGGTGCCGTCGCTCATCGGAATAGTGGTGTGCTCGATGACGCGGTGATGGGCCTCGTGTGCCGCTAGATCGCTCATGTAGTTCGCTTGTTCGACGTCGTGAATGTCAGTCGTAGTTGGTCTCGACCTTACGCGAGAACCGATATCCGAGGATATGCATGGCCTCGTGGAAATACGTGTTCAAGTCGTCGTACTTGTCCGCGCCCAGGAACAGGTCGCCCAACTCGAAGCTGTAACTGTCCTGGTTGGGCAGATCCTCGAGCTGCATGCCTTCGCTGACATGGCTTTTGAACATCGCATGCGGAAAGCGCTCGCGCAGACGCTCGATATCCTTCTGGCTGGGGACACGGGTAACACGTGCGCTGTCGTAGACACGCGGCATGAACTTGGCCGAATAGTTGTACGGGCCGCCGCCGTTCGGGAAGTTGGGCTGCTTGCCCATGGCCACGTCGATAGCCACTTCGTGGTGCGATGCGCCCTCGACCAGATAGAACAGCGGCGAGTGCGACTTCGAGATCCGTGCGTTGACCTCGAGCAGCTTGAGATCGTCGCGCTCTTCGTCCCACAGGAACTCGATATTGAACGGCGTATTGTCCAGGCCGATATGGGCGGCCAGCTCGCAGGACTTCTGGCGCATGTGATCGAGCACGTCATCCGGCAGGTTCGACGGATACACATAGCCCGTGAAGCTCGAACCGCCCGGGGCACGCAACGAATCGATCACGCCGTAGACATGGGCCTCGCCGTTCTGCACATAGCCTTCGACGGTGCAGCCACGCCCGGCGATGATGCCTTCGGCTACGCAATAGCGCCCGCGCAACAGTGCACGCTGATCGCCCAGTGTGGCGCGCTGGCTGAAGGCCTCGAAGGGCTCGGCGAACTTGCCGATGCCCTGGCGGATTTCGCGCAGCGCGTGGCGCAGATCTTCGCGGCTATCGATACGAAAGCCCAGCGTGCTCGAAAACGCGACCACCGGCTTGAGCCAGAACGGATACGGCAGTGGCGGATCGTCGAGCAGCGCATCGTCCTCGGGATCGACCAGGGCGAAGGGCGGCGTGAGCTCGGGCGCGACTTCCGATGTGGCCAGGCGCGTGCCGTATTTGTTCTCGCACATCAGCGCCGCCTTGAGCGAGGGCGTGGCATGCCCGGCGCGGTCGCGCAGGATCGGCAGCAGGCTGGTGGTGGGGAAATCCCAGTGGCCGACGATGGCCTGCAAGCCGCCAGGAACCTCGTCCATGCCGTTCTGCGCGTCATGAATGAAATCCTCGACCGGATATTTTTCCGGATTCACGATCTGGTCGTAGTCGATCAGGCCGGAAAAGTTGTAGCGCTCGGCGTCGCGCACCGTGCGCAGCATGTCGAGGTTGAAGTCATCCAGACCGATGACTGCGATGTTTTGTTCGTCGTCCATGGTTCGGCAGGTCTCCGAGTAGTCGAATCTGAGGACAGCGCGGTGCTCGAGCGCACGATTTCGAGGGCGCGCCAACGATCACCGTCGCTGTGAAAACTGGACAAGGAGCGCGACCCTAGGAGTCATAACCGGGGTAGAACTATCCGTAATTTCACCCGTAACAGCCCTTAACAGACCTGGGCCCGAGCCAAGATCGCGTGGTCGGGTCCTCGGTCGGGCGGTGCGTCATCAGGCCAGGGCTCATCGTCATGGACTCCGTATCTAGTCAAAAGCACGGACGGACGACAGGCCCGGCCGGCGTATAGCGTGTATCGCTCTATTTGAAAGCGGCCCGACTCGGAGTCTCGCCATGGACCGTATCGAGGACATTGCCAACTTTTTGCTGCGCAACGAGATCAAGCTCGCGAGCGCCGAATCCTGTACCGCCGGGCTGATCGTGTCGGAACTCGCCCGCGTGCCCGGCAGCGGCCAGGCGATCGACTGTGGCCTGGCGGTCTATTCGCCGCAGGCCAAAAATCGGTATCTGGACGTCGATTATGAATTGATCGACGAACACGGACTCACCAGCGAAGCGGTGGCCGATGCCATGGTCGCGGGCGCGATCGATAACAATGACGCGAATGCGGCCGTCGCCAATACGGGTATTGCCGGGCCGGCCCCCGGGCCGAACGGGCTGCCGCCGGGCACTGTCTGCATGGCCTGGGCGATTCGTCGCGGCGATACCATTCACCGCTTTACCGAGACCCGCTATTTCGAAGGCGAACGCAACGATGTACGGCGCGGCGCAGCGCACTACGGGTTGCAGCGGCTGGTGTTTTATTTCGACGAAGTCTTTTCCGGACACAACCCCTCGGCGGCATAGCCGGACAACCAAGGAGTAGCCCATGGATACGCACACGCGAACGACCCAACGCGACATCATCGAGGCGCTGGATGTCTCCCCTCGCATCGACGGCGAACAGGAAGTCGAACGCCGTATCGATTTTCTTGCCAGCTATCTGCGCGATAACGGGTTGAAGGCCCTCGTGCTTGGCATCAGTGGCGGGGTCGATTCCACCATCGGTGGGCGTCTGAGCCAGTTGGCCGTCGAACGCGCCCGGGCAGCGGGTGCCGATGCGCGTTTTTATGCAGTGCGCCTGCCGCACGGTGAGCAGGACGATGCCGACGACGCGCAGACGGCGATCGATTTCATCCGGCCCGACGAAGTGCTCGACGTCAATATCGAAGCGCCCACGCGCGGTATGCGCCAAGCGCTCGAAAATAGCGAACTGAACTTCGACGACGCGCATCAGGAGGACTTCGTGCTGGGTAACGTCAAGGCACGTCAGCGCATGGTCGTTCAGTACGCGATCGCCAGCCGACATCAGGGCCTGGTGGTGGGCACCGATCAGGCCGCCGAAGCTGTGATGGGCTTTTTCACCAAATTCGGCGACGGCGCGGCCGATGTCACGCCGTTGTTTGGTCTGAATAAGCGCCAGGTGCGCGCATTGGGCGAAATCCTGGATGCGCCCAATGCGTTGGTACACAAACAGCCGACCGCGGACCTCGAGTCGCTCCAGCCACAGCGCCCGGATGAAGAGGTCTTTGGCGTGAGTTACGATGAGATCGACACCTTTCTCGAGGGCGGCGACGTCAGCGAGCAGGCGTTTCGTACCATCGTCGAAGCCTACGAGGCCACGGCGCACAAACGCGCGCTGCCCGCTGCCCCCTGATGGCGTAGCGCGTTTCGATGATCTCCGGCCAAAGGCCCCGCAGCCGGCGATCGCCGGTTCGGGCCTCGGCACGCGTCGCCGCGGCGCGCCTGACGCGCTAGACTCCGCGTCCCGAATCCCTGTACGAAAACACGATGTCCGATACGGTCGAACTGGGCCTTGACGAGGTCGACACCCTGGCCCGGCAGGTGCTCGAGGGCAATGGCTTTGCGCCCGCGCATGTCGCGGCGATAGCCGATCTGCTTGTACGTGCCCAGTACGACGAATGTCAGTCGCACGGCTTGTATCGGCTGCTGGGCATGGTCGCGGCGCGCGAACAGGGCGTGGTGGCCGGCGATACCCTGCCCACGGTTCACGATCAGGCGCCGGCGATCGTCAAGGTGGATGCCCACGGCGGTTTTTCGCCATTGGCCTTCGAACGGGGGCTGCCGAGCCTGGTTGCGAAAGCGCGCCAGAACGGCCTGGCCGCGATGGCGATCAATCACTGCTTTCACTTCACTGCGCTCTGGCCGGAGGTCGAACGTATCGCCGAACAGGGGCTGGTCGGTCTGGCGATGACGCCCAGCCACAGCTGGGTGGCGCCGCATGGCGGCATTCGTGGCCTGCTGGGCACCAACCCGCTGGCGTTTGCCTGGCCGCGTGCCAATGCACCGGCCTATGTCTTCGATTTCGCCACCAGTGCCGTCGCGCGCGGCGAAATCGAACTGCGTCATCGCAGCCACGAGCCGCTGGAGCCGGGCTGGGCGCTGGACGGCCAAGGCCAGCCGACGCGCGATGCCGAGGCCGCGCTCGCCGGCGCGATGCAGACCTTCGGCGGCCACAAGGGCTCGGCGCTGGCGACGATGATCGAACTGTTGGCCGGGCCGTTGATCGGTGATCTCACCAGCGCCCAGTCGCAGGCCTGGGACGCGGGCCGCGGCGCGCCGCCGTATCACGGCGAACTCGTGCTCGCCCTGGATGCCCGGGTGTTTGGCGGCGCCATCGATGCCGAGGGTGCCGAGCGCCTGTTCGCAGGGTTTATCGAACAGGGCGCGCGGCTACCGTCACAGCGTCGTCGCGCGGCACGCGAACGCAGCTACGCCAACGGCTATGTCACCCTGAACGCGGCGTTGGTGCAGGAATTGCGGGCGCTGGCCTGACGGTCGGTCATCTGGCGTGACGGTGACGCTCACGACCCGCAACAAGTCGTCGCCTGTTACGTCGGAGCGGGGATACCGTAGCCGGCGGCGATCTCGCGCAGACAGGCCCGAAAACACTGGATTGCGCGCGGCATGGGCTGGCTGGTGTTCACCGCATAGCCAACCGAGCCGCCGCGTGCTTCGATCGCCTCGGCAAGCCGCACCATGGTGCCGGCGGCAAGCGGTTCGCGCACGGTATCCAGTGGCGTGATCCAGACGGCGTCCGAGCGCAGTACATAGCGGCTGCACAAGGCCAGGGACAGGGTTTCGATGACCAGACGGGCCGGGGTGGCCGCGCGCTCGACCCAGTAACGTTCGAGCTGTTCGCGCAGGGTCGTGCCACGCGGCGGGACCACCCAGGGATAGTCCATGATGGCGTTGCCGGCGCGCGGCGGGTCGGCGCTCGACTGGAGCAAGGGATGATCGCGACGCACCACCGCGATCATCGGTTCGTGATAGAGGTGCTCGAACGCCAGGTCGCGAATTTCTTCGGCTTCGCTGAGCCGGCCCAGCACCAGATCCAGCTCGCCCAGCCGCAGTCGCGCCAGCAGTCCGGCACCGGTGCCGGTATCCACTTGCACGCACAGATGCGGGTGGCGCTGGTGCAGTGCCTGCAGGACCTCGGGGAGCAGGCCGCCTTCGACATTGGACAGCGCGCCCAGGCGTATCACGCTCTCGGCATTGTCCTCGCGGATGGCATCGATGCCTTCTTCCAGCGAGCGCAGCGCGGGTGCGGCATGGCGCAGCAGGGTACGACCGGCCGGGGTCAGGCGAACGCCGCGTGGCAGTCGTTCGAACAGCTTGACGCCCAGGCTGTCTTCGAGCTCGCGTATCGTTTTCGAGATGCCGGGTTGGGTGATCGACAGGGCTTCGGCTGCGGCCTTGATTCGTCCAAGCCGTGCGACCTGCTGAAACGTTACCAGGTGACGCAGCTTGATCGGTGAATGAATCATGATGGCTTGCCCTCGATCGGCGGTTATCGATACACGATACGCTTAGCGCGGGTCGGCCACGCCCGAGCCGGTTTCGCGGGCCCGCTTGGATCGCGGCGGCGTAGGGAATGCCTCGCCCTGACAGGCGCTGTACAGAGCCTCGGTAAACGCCGCGCCATCTTCGATCGACGGCACATGGGCGACGTGATCGAGTGTGATCAGGGGCGCGCCGTCCAGTTCTTCGGCCAGTGCCCGCAGGGTGGTAACCGGGGTGGCGGGGTCTTCGGCGCCGGCGATGAGTTGTACCGGGGCCTCGACGCCCGCGAGTTGGCCGCGAAAATCGGTTTCCGCGAGTAGTTCGCATAGCCGTGCATAGCTTTCATTGTCGGTACGTGCGAGCTGGATGGTCCAGCCCGCCAGACCGGCGGGTCGGGCCTGCTTGTAGGTGTCGGCGAACCAGCGCTGCGAGAGTTCGGGCGCGATCTGTGCGAGCCCTTCGTCGCGAACGCGCGCAGCGCGTGTATGCCAGGCCTCGGGCTGGCCGATGATCGCACCGGTGTTGGTAAGCACCATGCAAGACAATAGCGTCGGGGCATCGAGCAGCAGGGCTTGGCCGATCACCCCGCCAATCGAAGTGCCCACGAAGGTACAGCGCTCGATGTGCAGATGCGCCAGCACGGCCTGTGCATCGGCGGCCAGATCATGCGCGCTGAGCGCGTGGGCAACGGGCGCGCTATTGCCGTGACCGGGCAGATCCCAGGCGATACAGCGCCAGCGACCGCGTAGCCGTGTCGTCACCTCGGTCCAGACCTGACGCGACATGCCCAGCGGGTGGGCAAACAGCATCGCCGGCAGGTCGGCTTCGCCGCTATCGTCGTAGCCGATGGTGCGGCCGTTGCATTCGACAAATGCCATGTCGGGCCTCGCTATGGTTATACCCGTTCGATGACGGTGGCGATGCCCTGACCGACACCGATACACATCGTGCACAACGCATAGCGGGCATCGGTACGCGCCATTTCATGCAGCGCGGCACTGACGATACGTACGCCGGACATGCCCAGCGGATGGCCGATGGCGATCGCGCCGCCGTTGGGGTTCACATGCGGGGCATCGTCGGGTACGCCCAGTTCGCGCAGGCAGGCCAGCGATTGGCTGGCAAAGGCTTCGTTGAGCTCGATGATGTCCATTTGGTCGATCGACAGACCGAGACGATCGAGAAGCTTGCGCGAGGCATGGACGGGGCCCATGCCCATGATGCGTGGCTCAACCCCGGCCGTGGCCATGCCCAGAATACGGGCCTTGGGCTGCAGGTCGAACTGCTTGATCGCATCCTCGCCGGCCACCAGCAGTGCGCCGGCGCCGTCGTTCACGCCCGAAGCGTTGCCTGCGGTTACGGTGCCGTTGTTACGAAACGGGGTCGGCAGCTTGGCCAGTTTTTCCAGGGTGGTGCTGGCACGCGGGTGTTCGTCGGTATCGAACACGATCGGGTCGGCCTTGCGCTGCGGGATCTCGATCGGCGTGATTTCCTCGGCCAGACGCCCCGCCTGGCGCGCGGCTTCGGCTTTTTGCTGTGAACGCAGGGCAAAGGCGTCCTGATCCTCGCGGGAGACCTTGTACTGCTCGGAGACGTTCTCGCCGGTTTCGGGCATCGAGTCGATGCCGTACCACTGCTTCATGAGCGGATTGACGAAGCGCCAGCCGATGGTGGTGTCTTCGAGAATCTGCTGACGGCTGTAGGCGGATTCGGCCTTGGCCAGCACGTACGGCGCGCGCGACATGGATTCCACGCCGCCGGCGAGCATCAGTTTCGTTTCGCCGGCACGGATGGCGCGGGCCGCGGTGCCGATCGCATCCATGCTCGAGCCACACAGACGATTGATGGTCGAACCGGGCACGCTGGTGGGTAGCCCGGCCAGCAGGCTGCTCATGCGCGCGACATTGCGGTTGTCTTCGCCGGCCTGGTTGGCGCAGCCGATGAGAACATCGTCGATCGCGGCCGGGTCGAGACTCGGCGTCTGGGCGATCACGGCCTTGATGATATGCGCGAGCATATCGTCCGGACGTACGCTGGCCAGGGTGCCGCCAAAGCGGCCGACGGCGGTACGCGCGGGATGACAGAGATAGACGGCGTTGGACATGTTCGATTCTCGTTGTGATCTATTCGAATAAAGACGTACGCGCGCAAGCACCGCGCGGGCAGTGGTACGCCGGCCCGCGCCGCATCCAGGCGCAACGGCAGGCTGTCGACGTGCCACGCGCACGAGGGCGCTCGCGCGACCGCAGGCTCAATCAGACCTGTGGTTCGCTTTGCGAACGTGCGTTTGCATTGCGAATAACCTAATCGTTGTGCTGTGCCGGCGTCAACGCGGGAGAGCTTCGCCGCCCGTTCAGGCGGCACGCGCCCTATGTTCACATCGCGTCCGGCTGAGGGGCGTAAGTGTTCGCCCCGAGCATGCTTGGCTGTGACGCGCCTTGTCGGCGGCAAGCGCGGGCGTGCCAACATGGATGTCTGATAAGGCGCGGCGGTCGTTGGCGCGCCTGGGTGAGGAAAGGGACAGCCCGCTTGCCGGTGTCAGCGGCAGTGCCGCGCCCGATCGAACCTATCGCGAGCGCCGCGGCTTCGAACGCCGCGGCGCTGATTGCGCCGTTTTCGGTGGGCTAGCTGACCTGGCGGGCGATTTGCTCGCAGGTGTGCTGGAGTAACGGCAGAAAGCGTTCCTCGAGCGTCTTGCGTTCCACGCGCGCTGCATTGGTGCTGATATTGATCGCGCCCAGTAACAGGCCGTGCATGTTGTAGACCGGCACGGCCAGCGAACGCAGCCCGGATTCGAGCTCTTGATCGACGATACAGAACCCCTGTTCCCGTGCCGTGTCGACTTCGACGCGTAGCGCGTCGATATCGGTGATCGTACACGGCGTATAGGCGGTGAGTTCGAGATCGGCGAGCACGGCCTCCAGTTGCGGGCGATCGAGTGTCGCCAGCAGCATGCGCCCCATGGAGGTTGCGGCGGCCGGGAGCTGGGTGCCTACCGCAAGGGCGATCGTCATCAACCGATGCGGGGCCGCCGAACGGGCAACATAGATCACGTTCGCGCCCTGGAGCACGCCCATCGACGAGGATTCGCCCGTTTCTTGCGTGACGTGTTCCAGGTGCTGGCGGATCACGTGCTGGTAATTATTGGCCGAAAGAAACGCATAGCCGAGTTCGAGCGTTTTCGGCGCCAGCTCGAAATAACGCGCCTGGCGTCGGACATAGCCAAGCCCATGCAAGGTGAGCAGAAAGCGGCGTGCTTTGGCGCGGTTCATGCCGGTGCGCGTGGCGACTTCGCTGAGCGTCATGCGCGGGTGATCGGTATCGAATGCGCGAATCACCTCCAGGCCGGTGGCCAGCGCGGTTACGAAGTCGCGGTGGTCGGGGGCGAGCCCGGTCGGGTTGTCGTCACTGGAATCGGCTGGCACGTGTCAGGTCGGTCGCTCGGGAATAGATGATCCGAGTGTAGCAACGAAAACACCTGTTCGCATCGCGAACATGGCCTATTGTGTCAATTATTTGGCGCAGGTACGGGTCGGGGCTTATCCGCTCCAGGCCGAGGCGTAGTCGTCGATATCCACACCGTACGCGCCATTGGCCAGCGTGCGCACGATACGGAAATTGGGGAAGCGATTGAGATCGCGCACGCGCTGTGGGAAATAACGGCGCTTTCGGTGGTCGAGCACCACCAGCATCAGCGGCCGTTTCTGGCCGGGATCGCCGGGCACGACAAAGCCGACTTCGCCGGTGTTGAGTTCGATCAGGCTGCCGACCGGATAGGCGCCGAGCGTGTGTACGAATCGGTCCAGCAGCGCCGGGTTGAAGTCACCCTGGCTGCGGCTCATGAGCTTCATCACTTCGCCGGGCGAACGGCTTTGCTGATAGACACGGTCGCTGGTCATGGCGTCGTACACATCGGCGATCGCCACGATCTGGGCGTAGTACGAAATCTCGTCGCCTTTCAGACCGCCGGGATAGCCACGACCGTTCATGCGCTCGTGGTGCTCGAGTACGATGCGCAGGCTATCGCGCGACAGCTGTGAGCCCTGTTCGAGCAGTTGCACACCATATTGCGGGTGCTGCTTGATCACCTCGAATTCCGCGGTCGACAGACGCGCGGGCTTATGGAGGATGTCCATCGGCACCTTCATCTTGCCGATATCGTGCAAGAGAGCGCCCACGCCCATTTCCTCGACCTCGGTTTCGGGCTCGCCCATGGTCGTGGCCAGCGCAACCGAGAGCATGCACACGTTCATGCTGTGCAGCGCCGTGTACTCGTCGCGATTCTTGAGATTGGTGAACCACACCAATGCATCCGGATTGCGCGATACGCTGGCCATCATCTGCACCACGAGTTCGCGTGCATCGCCTTCGTCCACGGCATGACCGGCGCGGGCATCGGCCTGGATCGAGCGCACGAAATCCCGGGCCTGTTCGCGAATGAGTCGTGCCTGGGCGAGCTCGGCGCTGAAACTCTGGGGCGACCGGCTGTAGACCGCGGCCGGCGCGAGCCCGCGCCGGGAGAAGCCGGCCGGCTCAGGGCGTGCCGGCAGCGGGATGCGATTGGGCTTCGGTGGCGCCGAGATATAGACATATTCGACCTGACGGCTCAGGCGTTCGATATCGGCGCGCGATTTGATATGCACACCTTCGAGCGGATAGTCCGTTTCCAGCCAGGGACGATCCAGTGCCTCCACGTACATGCCGGGTTCCAGCTCCGTGACCGGTATCTTTTTGGCATAACGCAGCATGCAGGGACGAAACCTCGATCGGCGATCACGCCATTCTAGGCGCTCGCAAGCCTTCTTGCGACGCTGTATCGGCCTATCTTGCCGTGGTGAAAGCACTTTGCGCCGGTGACCCGGCAGCTTGGCCGGGTATCCGGCTGGTCTGCGCAGGTTTGGCTCGCGACAGGGCGAGGCTGAATCGTCAATTGGTCTTATGTGCCGAACGATTGTGCGGTCTGCGTGTTGCGGCCGAACACGCCAAAAGCCCAGCCGGAAAGCGGCCCGGCGGGCATGACGATCCCAAGCCGCTCGCGGGGCGGGCTATGCGATGGCGGTGCTCGGCGATAATGAATTGTCGTTTCACGAACAACATGATTAGCTTGGCAGCTGTCTCGCGCCGGGGGTGAACAGTCGGCCGGCGCGTGCATCTCGTATTACTTTTGCAGGGGATAGGTGCATGGTTTCTTTGACGATGTCGCTGCTCGCGTTCGTCCCGCTGGTGCTGGCCGGCGTGTTGTTGATTGGTTTCAGGTTTCAGGCGCGCACCGCGATGCCGGTGGTGTTCATCGTGACCGTGCTCATCGCCTTGCTGGCCTGGGATATGAGTGTCACCCGGGTGGTGGCCTCCAGCCTGCAGGGGCTGATGCTCACGATCTCAATTCTGTGGATCATCTTCGGCGCGATCCTGCTGCTCAATACGCTCAAGCATTCCGGCGGTATCGCGGCGATTCGTAATGGCTTTTCCGGCATCAGTCCGGATCGGCGTATTCAGGCGATCATCGTCGCCTGGCTGTTCGGCTGCTTTATCGAAGGCGCTTCGGGTTTTGGTACCCCGGCCGCGGTCGCCGCGCCGCTGATGGTGGCGTTGGGTTTCCCGGCGCTGGCGGCGGTGGTTGTGGGCATGATGATTCAGTCCACGCCGGTCTCCTTTGGCGCGGTGGGCACGCCGATCATCGTCGGCGTGGCTGGCGGGCTGCACAAGGATCAGATTTCCGAGCAGCTGACGGCCAACGGCTCGGACTGGGCCAGCTATTTCCAGCTGATTACCTCCGAAGTGTCCATCACCCATGCGATCTGCGGCATTCTCATGCCGTTGATCATGGTGACGGTCATGGCCCGTTTCTTCGGTGAGCGCAAGTCCTGGAGCGACGGTCTGGAAGTCGCGCCGTTCGCGCTATTCGCCGGGGTGAGCTTCGTCGTGCCCTATGCGCTGGCCGGCATCTTTCTGGGACCTGAGTTTCCGTCCATGATCGGTGCCATGGTGGGCCTGGCGATCGTGGTACCGGCGGCCCGCCGCGGTTTTCTGATTCCGTCCCAGCCCTGGGATTTTCCGAATGAGAGCCAGTGGCCGGCCGAATGGGTCGGCAACATGGAGATCAAGGCCGATCACGTGGCCGGGCGCACGCCGCTCACGCCCACGATGGGCTGGGCGCCGTATGTATTGCTGGCGATTCTGCTGGTGATTTCGCGCACCGTGGAGCCGATCACCAACGCGCTCAAGGCCGTGGCGATCAGCTGGAGCGATATCCTCGGTCAGGCGGGTATTTCGGGTTCGATTCAGCCGTTGTATCTGCCCGGTGGCATCATCTGTATGGCCGTGCTGATCACATTCTTCCTGCACCGCATGCGTGGTGGCGCCATGGGCGCGGCGTTCAAGGAATCCACCAACACGATTCTCGGCGCTGGTTTCGTGCTCATCTTCACGATTCCGATGGTGCGTATTCTCATCAACTCGGGCGTGAACGGTTCGGATCTGGTGTCGATGCCGGTGGCCATGGCCCAACTGGTGGCCGACGGCGTGGGTCATATCTATCCGTTGTTCGCGCCGGCCGTGGGTGCCCTGGGTGCCTTCATCGCCGGTTCGAATACGGTGTCGAACCTCATGCTTAGCGACTTCCAGTTCAACGTGGCCGCCACGCTGGGACTGTCGACCGCGATGATGGTGGCGCTGCAGGCCGTCGGTGCGGCTGCCGGCAACATGATCGCGATCCACAACGTGGTCGCGGCTTCGGCTACGGTCGGGCTGCTCGGGCGTGAAGGCACGACCCTGCGCAAGACGCTGTTGCCCACGCTCTACTACTGCCTGCTCAGTGGCGTGATCGGTCTGATCGCGTTCTATGGCATCGGCGTGGTCGACGGCTTGATGAACTAGATCGTCGACCGGCGAGAGAGAACGGCCCGCTCCGGCGGGCCGTTTTCGTTTGTCACGCCGTTCGCCGAGCGCTTGAATACAGCGTTTATAGTAGTGGCCGTAACAACATCCATTTAATTATCGGGATATGCCCATGAAACAGAAATCCGTTATCACCCTCGACGATGCCCACGCCATTCTCGATGCGGCTCAGAAGGAAGCCGAGAGCCAGGGCTGGAACGTGGCGATCGCGGTCGTCGACGACGGCGGCCATCTTGTGGCACTGCGCCGCCTTGATGGCTGTGCGCCGATGGGCAGCTATGTGGCGACCGAAAAAGCGCGCAGCGCGGCACTGGGTGGCAAGGAAACCCAGGCATTCGAAGACATGATCAACGGCGGCCGTGCGGCGTTTCTATCGGTGCCGGAACTCAAGGCGACGATGACGGGCGGCGTGCCGGTCATGGTCGACGGCCAGCTTGCTGGCGCGGTCGGCGTATCCGGCGTCAAGCCCGATCAGGACGCACAGACCGCCAAGGCGGGTGTGGCCTCGGTCACCGGCTGATCACGCGGGACGCGCTACGATACAAGGCGTGGGCTGCGGCCCGCGCCTTTTTTATGCCCGCGGTTGGTGCCCGCGCGGGTCAGCGATAGCCATACCGTGCCGCCACCGGCCCGGTTATATCGTGGATCAGGCGTAATTCGGCATCGCTGAAGGCCGGTTTGTAATAGCCCGGCAGGCGCAGGCGCTCGGCCGCGCGTTCGAGGGCGTGGGCGTCGATATTCAGCCCGCAATGCGCATAGAAGCGTTCGAGCACGGCGCGCGAATCGCCACATAAATCTTCATAGCGAATGATCAGCGCCGCGTCTGCGAGTTGTGGATCGCGGGCAAGGCGTGCATCGACATCGGCATAGATCATCGCCCAGTAGCGCGCCCAGCCCTCGACTTCCTCACCGTCGGCCCAGAGCTGACGGATATGGTCGATCGTGTCGTCGTCGCCGGTATGGATCGGGCGTCGGTCGAGGCCGAACTCGAAATGGCCGACACGGCGCATATGTTCCAGCGCACGCGGATGCGCGGTCTCGCCGGCTTCGAACAGGGTCTGCTGTTTCATCAGCGAGGCGATATGCCAGACCGGATCGCGTACCGGCAGCACAAACCGTGCATCGGCAAAAATCGATTGCAGATATTGCAGCCGCATCAGGTTGTAATTGCCCTTGGCGGCATAACGCGCACGCCCGCGAATCGCCAGCAGCTTGCGAATATGGTCGCGATAGAACTGTTCGAACTCGGGATTGCGGGTATCGGCATCGAGCACGCTGCTATGCGCGCTATCGTGGATATGCTCGAAAAACGCCATCCAAAGCACTTCCTCGAAGGCTTCCGGGCTTTGTGAGGTCACCGCGATGCCGTCGCCATGCGCGCGTTCGGTGGCGGTTTCGGCGTTCTGCGGTACCCGCGCCAGCCAGCGATCCCACAGCCAGGGCGTGAAAACCGGCGGAAAATCCCGATAGCGGTGGGTCGCCACCTGCGGGTGCTCGGCCAGCAGTTCGAGCAGGATGGTCGTACCCGAACGCGCGAGCCCGGCGACATAGATCGGGGCCACGATCGAGATGTCCTCGATCGCCTCGGCGGCCATGCGGGTATCGAAATTGCCCAGCTTGATGGCAGCACGCGGATGCCGATGCTGCCAGCCGCCCACGCGGTGCATCCAGGTGGGCACGGCAAAGCCGGCAATGGCGGCTTCGCTGGGCTGCGAGCGCGCGGTGCGCGCCGTGTCGTTTGTCTGTGGGATCGTGCTCATTCGATTTTCGCCCATTTGTAGATCGCGAGTGAGACGATGAACATCACCGGAATGAATACGAACAGCCAGGAATGCATCCAGGCCGGGCCGAAGGGGATGACCTCCAATACGGGCAGATCGATACGAATCTGTTCGACCGGCGCGTCCTCGGGCAGATAGCCAAGCGGGTTCTCGGCCAGCCAGTGCCACCAGGGCTGTTTGGTGACGATGCCCACCGGCGCGGTCATATCGAATTGCGCGATCGGCGCGCCCGCGTCGCCGACGCTGATTTTTGCCGGCTGGGTCCGATCGTCCCAGTGCGTGGCCACGCCTTCGGGAACGGTCGTGATCGCCGGTGCCTGGCCAGGCGCGGGCAGCGTATGGCCGTAATGGGTTTCGGCCCAGAGCAACAGGGCCAGTAACGGCAGAATCGCCAGTAGCGTGCCCGGCACGACGAGCCCGACATGGCGGAACGCGGTCGTGAACTGCTTCTTGATCAACGGCCCGGCATCGGCGAAATCACCATCGAATGCGTTCAGGCGCTGGCGTGCGGCCTTGGCATCGCGCTTGGCCTGGCCGATACGTGCCTGCGGCGAACACAGCTTGTATAAAAACATGGTCAGCACCGAGCCCAGAACGGCCCAGACCGCCAGACGCAGGGCGGCGGGCATAAAGCTCGCCATGGCGGCATCCAGGCCGTTGAACAACGGTGCCGGTAGATCGAATAGACCCATCCTGTGCTGTCCTTTTCGTCGTGGCCCGACCGCCTTCGCGCGGCCGGGCCATCGCGATGGCTAAGAGCGGCTCGGGCCGTTGCCGGCTTCGTTGCCGTGCGTCGACGCGGTGGGTTGTTCGCTGCGGGCCGCGGCCTCGGCTTTCTTGCGACGGCGCATGCGCCGTATTGGCCACAACACGACGAACAGCAACGCGGCACCGATGGCGGCCACCACGCCCCAGAGCGCGCCCAGTAGACTCAGGCCCGCGCCGGGCCCGACATAGGCCTGGGCGGCGGCGAACGGGGCGAGCATGAGTGCGATCGCCAGGCTCGAGCGCAGCAGCGGTGCGGTTGGGGTACGGGTTTCGTGCTTATCCATGACAGACCTCCTAGGGCGTTTGGATGCTTTCGCGAAAAGCCGGCTCCAGATCTTCGGCGCGCAGCCGCTGACCGGAGGAGACGACCGGGATGTACTGGTTCTGGTCGCCCCCGCGTACCGGATTGATGAACTCCCACACGATGTCGCCGTTGGGCGCGACTTCGAACAGTCGGCCGCCGTCGGACTCGGTGATCAGACGATTGCCGTTGGGCAGGGTCGTCATCGCACCGCGCAGGCGGCTGGCGAAGGGATGCTCGGCGCTGCCCTCGTAGCGCCATACGATCTGTTCGTTTTCCGGATCGACTTCGAGCGCGCGGGTCATGTTGTCGGCCTGGAAATGACCGTAGTTGTCGAACAGGGTGAAGTGGCCGTTGGGCAGTGCGCGGGCGAAATGCTGACCCAGCCAGGAGCCGGCCATCGCCCAGGTCATCTGCCCGGTATTCAGGTCGATGAGCGCCGGCGTGCCGGGGTGTCGAAACGACACCAGCACTTGATTGCCACGGCCCTTGGCCGGGGCGAAGTTCTTCGCCAGTTCGTCATCGATGAACTGCACGCTATTGGTATGCAGCGGGTCTTCGAGGGCGAAATGGGCGATATTGGTCAGCAGCGGCTGATAGCGCGACTCGTAAAAGGCCTCGAACAGCGGGATCTTGGCCTGTTCTTCGCCCGTATTGCCGTCGAGCACCACCACGTAATCGTCGAGAAACGGCTTTGCGAGCGCCGGGAAATTCTCGAAGCGCTTTTCGCTGAAGGCGTGGGTGAGCACGAGCACACGCCCGTCCGGGGCGATATCGATATCGTGATGGGTGGCGCCGTGGTATTTCCACAGGACATTGGAATCGGCATCGAGCTTGACCAGGCCATAGCCCCAGGGCGTATCGCCGGCAGCGATATAGATCGCCAGCAGATCGCCATTGGGGTACATGATGGCCTTGCGCCAGTACATGAGCGCGTCGTCGCGCGCGCCGCGCCCGTCCGGCGCGGTGTCCCAGAGCTTGCTGTAGTCCAGCTGCCAGCGATGGACTTCGTTGCCGTCCATATCCACCAGCGACGCATAGGGCGCGCCGCCCGAGGTATACAGCGTATAGCCGTTATAGGCACGCGCGGGGTCGTTGATGGTGACGCCGCGCTTGTCGGTGCGTGCGCTACGCCACTGGTCGGTCTGTGTGTACCGGTCGTGGATCGAGTCCTGAACGATGAGCGCATGACCGGCCTTGTAGGCGTCATTGAGCCATTCGTACGGAAACACCTTGGCGAGCACGACCAGCGTACCGCCGAGAAAGGCGAGAAAGAGACAGGCCACGAAAAACGCCGCAAAACCGACGCGATCCGCTTTATCCATTGTTGAACCCTAGCTAAGGGTCCCATACGAACGCTTCGACCCTCGAAGCATCCGCCCTCGGCCTGACTAAGACCGTAGCACTTTCCTGAAGTTTCCGTCAGGACGGTATTAAATTATTTTCATTTTCGCAGGCGGGGCACTAAGTCTCTGAACGCGCAGGCCCTGACCGGTTCGATTAATTGCGATCCACGCGTACGAATACGGCGTCGGTGCCGGTCGCCGAGTCGGTATTCACGGCGACGCGCTTCCACTCGCCCGCGCGCATGAGCAGTCGTGTCTGGGCATGAAGCTGGCCCTGGGCGATGGCATAGGTGAAGTCGACCGACAGGGCCATATCACCCGAATCGCCGGTCGCGTCGAACCAGTATTCGAGCACGGCGTCGCGGGTTTCGATATGCCCGCTATCGAGTTCGGCCACGGTGGTCTCGATACGTCGTGGCTTGGATCCAGCCGTGGCGGTGGCGGCCGGATCGGCGTTATTGCCGTAGCGAAGTTTGAGCGTGAACGGTTTGTGCGTGTTCACGATCGCCGACTGGGCACGGGCGGCGACGGCAACACCAGCCAGCAATAGTGCCCCCGCAAACATATACAGCCAGAGCGCCAAGTTGCGATTGACCATGGCGTATCTCCCTCGCTAAATCGTGTTGTTGTGTGCCCGCTGCCGGGCTTATTGGCATCAGCTCGAGTTATAGCACGCCGCGTGCCGGGCACGCAGCGCGGCATTACCGGCTATAACCGGGTCTGTCAGCGCGAGAATCGATACGCCCCGGCGTGGCGTCGGCCGTTGCCGTGAGCAGATAACGTGACAGCACGGCCAGTAATGCGCCGTAGAGCGGCAGAAACAGACACAGGCTGATCAGCAGCTTGAACGCATAATCCACACAGGCGATCTCCAGCCAGTGCTCGGCCATGAACGCATTCGACGAACCAGCAAAGGCAATCGAGAAAAACAGCAGCGTATCCAGCGCGTTGCCGAATACGGTCGAGGCCGCGGGTGCGACCCACCATTGCCGTAGCGCCCGCAGGCGCTGAAACACGCCGATATCCAGCAACTGGCCGAACAGATAGGCACAAAAGCTCGCCAGTGCGATGCGCGCGACCAGCGTATTGAATTCGCCGAGCGCGTTGACACCGGCAAATCGCCCGTCGACATAGAGCACGGACAACAGATACGACACGACCAGCGCCGGGCCCATGGCCGCGGCCACCACGCGCCGCGCGGTGGCCGCGCCGAGCAAACGTACGGTCAGATCGCTGGCCAGGAAGATGAACGGAAAACTGAACGCGCCCCAGGTCGTATGCCAGCCCAGCAGGGTGAACGGCAACTGCACCAGATAGTTGCTCGCGGCGATGACCAGCACATGCAGCCCCGCGAGTACGATCACGATCCGGCGCCACTGCGCCGCTGATAACGATAACGACATGCCTGCTTTTCCTTTTTCGTGACGGGGTGAGGGAACCCGTGGCGTGATCGAACCGCCTGAATGGCTCAGGCCGGCGGCTCGTTGACAGGCGGCGGATCGTAGTCGCCCGCCGCGATCTTTTGCAACTCGGCATGCAGATCGGCTTCTGCGCGGATATTACGCAATATCCAGTACAGCCCGCTGAGCGTGCGCATCAAGAACACCAGCTGCGGGGCGGCATTGAACAGCTTCCAGTGGCGCAGCGATGCGCGCACTTCGCCGCGTATGGATTCGATCAACCCGTCGTCGGTAAACACATAGGGCGATTGATGGCGAATGGGTTCCAGCGAAGCCGTGGCGTGGCTGGCATAGATCTGGGCATAGGTTTCGCCGTGCTGTGCCCAGCTGTCGGGCGGCACCACGCCCAGGCGTTCCAGCGCGTGATGCAGATCCTGCCAGCGGCCGTCGAGGGCGGCGGCCACCACATCCCGCAACCCGTGACGGGTTTCGATATCGAGCGTTTTTGTACAGCCAAAATCGAACAGGGCAATCGAGCCGTCCTCGGTCACCCCGAAATTACCGGGGTGCGGATCGGCATGCAGAATGCCGTGGGTGAATACCTGCAGGTTGATCGCCTGAACGATGGCATGACCGCGTTCGGGCGCGGCCTCGTCGACGGGGCGTGCATCGACATAGGTCGTCACCAATACCGCATCGGTACATAGCTCGGGCACCGGCTCGGGCAGTACGAAGCCGGGCAGCTCGATTGCCCGTAACGTCTGCAGGTGGGCCAGCTCCTGTACGTAGTTGGTTTCCTCGATAAAGCGCTCACGCAGTTCATCGAGCACCGCATCGATATCGCTGCCGCGGATCGGCAGAAAACGCGACAGCTTGAGCAGGCGGCCAAGGTTGTCGATATCCGCGTCCACCGCATCCGCCACGCCGGGGTAGCGAATCTTGACCACCACGTCGCGCCCGTCCACCAGTCGTGCGCGATGCACCTGGCCGATGGAGGCCGCAGCCATGGCTTGTTCATCGATGTCGGCGATCAGCGCGCGTTGTTCGTCGTTCCAGGCTTCATCGAGCACGGGTTCGAGCCGTTCGAACGCCCAGGGTTCGGCGTTGCGTTGCAGGCGCGAAAGCTGTTCGACCAGCGGCTCGGGCAGAAAATCGCGGTATTGGGACGCGATCTGACCCAGTTTCATGGCCGCGCCCTTGAGCCCGCCGAGGGTGTCGAACCAGTCCTGGCCGGTCTTCTGCCAGCTCTTGGCGCGATCGTAGCCGGGCATGGTCTGGAGCACGCCACGACCCAGGCTGCGCATGCCGGCGCCGAGAATGCGCCGACGCCGGGTACGTTGTTCGCGCTTATCCGACACCGTGAACCTCGATGCCCGTTTCGTTGCGCAGCCAGCCGTAAAGCGTTTGCGCATCGCTCGGGCGTACGGCCGTATTCGGCAGCACAGCGGTGGGATGAGGTGTGCGATCGAGAAAGAACTGGCCCTGGCAATTGCGCGCCGCCCGGGCCGAGCCCAGCCAGACGGCGGTATCGGCGCCCATGCGCGCATCGCGCAGCACGCGCCGCATGACCTTGTCGAAGCCCGGCAGGGATTCGGTCACCCCGGGCGTGGCTACCCAGCCCGGGTGCATCGCATTGAAGTGCAGGCCGGCATCGCCGTAGCGGCGTGCCCAGTGGCGGGTCAGGGCGACGAGGCCGCGTTTGGCGCGGGCATAGGCCTTGTTACCGCTGAACGATTCGTTTTCAAAGTTCAGGTCGTCGAGTACCAGCGGCTGCAGATACATGCCACCGCTGGACATATTGATCACCCGCGCCTTGGCCGCGGCCAGCGCGGGCAACAGCGTTTCGGTCAGCACAAACGGGGCGACCAGGTTGATCGCCAGGCTGCGCTCGAAGCCGTCGCCGGTTAGTGCATGTTCGTGGAATAGGGCGCCGGCGTTATTGACCAGGACATCGATTTTCGGAAAACGCGCGATGAGCCGCTCGCCGAGCGCGCGCGTGGCGTCGACATCGAGCAGGTCGGCCTGTTCGGTATGAATACGTTCCATCGTCTGGCCGGCGAAGTCGTGTACGTGCTTGCGCGACGCCGCGAGCTTGCCGGTATCGCGCCCGACCAGTACCACCGTCGCGCCCAGGCGTGCATATTCGGCAGCGATCGCTTCGCCGATGCCGCTGGTCGCACCGGTGACCACGGCCACGCGTTCGTCCATGAATTCGCTATGGGCCTTGTCGTCGAGCGCGAGATAACCGCGTTCGGTAAACGCCGGAGCGGCCAGTAACAGGCTGCGATCGGCCGCATAGCTCACCCAGCCCTGGCGCGGGGCTTCGGTATCAATCGTCAGCGCACTGGCCAGCCCGGCAACCGCCTTGCGCCCCATGCGCTTGAACACGGGCTTGAGCGCGAGTTCGCTGGCCCGGAGCACGCCCGAGAGCGAAAAATCCGCGCGATAATCGATCGTCGTATCGCCGACGGGGCTCTCTTCGAAACGAATGGATTCGACCGAGGTAATACCCGGGCCCCGCATTTCCAGCGCGATATGTTGGTCGGGGGCGAGTTCGGTTATCCGGTAGGTCAGCGTGGTACGCCGGCCGAACATCTGCACGGTCACGTCGAATTCGCTGCCCACGGCGGGCGCGCCGGGCGTGCGTTTGCGGGCGCGATAGACACCCGGGTCCCACTGCTCGCAGGTCGAGAAATCAGCCAGGTAGCGATAGCAGTCGGCGGGGCTGCGCGCGACACGGACGGTTTCATGGAGTCGGATCATGGAATCTTTAAGCTGCGACCAAAGTCGAGTTATACGCCAGTCTGGCCGTGGCGGTTGAGGCGTTGCAACCGTCACGGGTCTGTCAGTGAATTGTCATCGTGCCGCCTTATGCCCCCGCTAGCCTGCGCGTCGACTTTAACCGACACTTCCGGGGGACCCATGAACAAGACGCGATCCGTCTGGCGACGACTGCTGCTGACACTCTGTCTGACCGCGGCGATGGCCGGCTGTTCCGACAGCGATTCCAGCGATAACGACGACAATAACGGCGATGGGCAGCAAACGGCCGCCTATCGTCTTCAGCTACTGCATTTCGCGGATATGGACGGCTCCACCGCGGCGCTGGATTACGTCTCCAACTTTTCCAGCCTGGTCAACGCGTTCGCCAGCGTCGATACGCTGTCGAACAATACGCTCGTGCTCTCCTCGGGCGACAATTTCATCCCCGGACCGCGGTTTTTCGCCGCCGGCGCGCTGGCCGACGACGATGTGCCCGAAGCGCTCGGCGCCGCCGGCAACGGCCGCGCGGATATCGTGTTCGTGAATCGTTTCGGCACGTCCGCCTCGGCACTGGGCAATCATGATCTGGACGCCGGCACGTCGGCCTTTGCCGGTTTGATCGCGGGTGACGGCGACAGCGATGGCTATGCCGGCGCCGCCTTCCCGTATCTGTCCTTCAATGCCGATTTTTCGGGCGACAGCAATCTGTCGGCTCTGGTGGCCGAGAATGGCCGGCCGTCAGCCGAGGTGGCTGGCCGCGTAGCTGGCTCGACCACGGTGAAGGTCGGCGGCGAAACTATCGGCGTGGTCGGTGCGACCACGCCGCTTCTGGCGAGCATCACCTCGACCGGCGGAATCGATATGTCGCCGGACGGGTTTGCCATGGACGATGCCGGCTACGACGCGTTGGCGGCAGCGATTCAGCCCGGCGTGGACGCGCTCGTCGCCCAGGGCATCGACAAGATCGTGCTGGTTTCCCATATGCAGCAGATCGCAATCGAAAAAGCCCTGGCCACCCGTTTGAACGATGTCGATATCATCATCGCCGGCGGCTCGAACACGCTGCTGGCCGACAGCAACGACGTCTTGCGCGACGGCGACAGCGCGGCCGACACCTATCCGCTGGCCTTCGAGGACCCGGATGAGACGCCCACGCTGGTGGTCAACGTCGACGGCGATTACAAATATCTCGGCCGTCTCGTGGTCGATTTCGATGCCAATGGCGTGCTGTTGACCGATTCGCTGGACCCGGTCGCCAACGGCGCCTGGGCCAGCACCGATGCCATCGTCGAGCAACTGGCCACCCGGGGCCTGAATACCGAGGCCGACTCGGATGTACTGGCCGTACAGTCCGCGCTGCAGAACGTACTCGCCGAGCAGGACGGCAATGTCCAGGGCATTACCGATGTCTATCTCGACGGGCGCCGCACCCAGGTGCGTACCGAGGAGACGAACCTTGGCGACCTCACCGCCGATGCCAATTTGTACTACGCGCGCCTCGTCGAGCCGGGCGTGCAGGTGTCGCTCAAGAATGGCGGCGGTATCCGCGACGCCATCGGCCAGTCGGTTGTCCCGCCGGGCGGTACCGGTGAGGCCGAACTGCGCCCGCCGCAGGCCAATGAATCCATCGGCAAGCCGGAAGGGGGCGTGTCGCAGTTCGATATCGCCGGCGCGCTGCGTTTCAACAACAGCCTGACGATCATCAGCGTGACCGCGGCCGAGCTGCGCGACATCATGGAACATGCCGTGGCCGCCACCACCGATGGGGCCACGCCCGGCCAGTTTCCGCAGATTGGCGGCATGCGTATCGCCTTCGATGTGGACGAAACCGCGCGTACCGGCGGGCAGATGAATCTGGGTACGGCCACCACCGGTAACCGTATCCGCAGCCTCGAGCTCATCGATGCTAACGGCGATACCAGCGATACGCTGGTGACCAACGGCGTCCTCCAGGGCGACGCCAGTCGCGAGATTCGTATGGTGCTGCTCGCCTTCACTGCCGCCTGTGTGCCGGGCGACAACTACGATGCCGGCAACAATGATTGCGGCGATGCCTATCCGTTGAAGAATCTGGCCGATCCGCAGCGTGTCGATATCGACCCGACCACCGACGGCGTGATCGATGCTTCGCAGATCGGCACCGACTACGATCCGGGCCTGGCGATGTTCGCAGCCACCGGCACCGAGCAGGATGCCTTTGCCGAATATCTGCAATCGCGCTACAACCCCGACAACGGGGGCACGGCATTCGATATCGCCGAAACACCGGCCGCGCAGGACACGCGTATCGTCAATCTCGAGGCACGCCGCGCCGCGCGTTGATTCACTGATCGCAACATGCAGGAAAGGGGGCCGCGCTGGGGTTCAGCGCGGCCTTTTTCGTGGGCGGGTTTGAAACGAGGCGCCAGGGATGCTCTGCATAACCGCTCGCGGATCGTGTTCGAGTCCTCACAGACGGCGCGGCAAGGCGTGCAGACGCAGCGCCTGCCTTTTTGGCAGGTCAAGCCTGGCAACGGGGCCGCGGCGTCTGTGAGGCCGAATCCCCTGCGGGCCGGGGCTTTGCGCGCGTTTGATCGGCGTCAGTGTTCGCGACCGTGCAACTTGTAATGGCTTGGACACGCTACCCGCTCACTTGTCTGTCAATCGCACGCAAAGGACCCGGCGCGACCGTGACAGGTTGTGCGGAGCTTCCTAAACTCGTCGCATGAACGTCTTCGACCGAATCTACGCCCTGCACAAGCAGCTGGCTGGCGCGCGCCGGCCCATTCCCAAGGCCACGCTGGAAGCACGACTGGAATGCTCACCGGCGACGGTCAAGCGCATCATTCGCGATATGCGGCTCTATCTCGATGCGCCCATCGAATACGACCGCGAATACAACGGCTACTACTACGCCAGCGCCGATGGCAGCACGCCCGACGCCCAGTTCGAATTGCCCGGACTCTGGTTCAACGCCTCGGAGCTGATCTCGCTGCTGGCCATGGATCAGCTACTGGAAACAGTCCAACCGGGCCTGTTGGCGGTGGACCTCGCGCCGGTACGCAAACGCCTGGAACGCATCCTGGAGAGTCGGGCGATGGGCACCGGTGAGCTGGCCCGGCGCACGCGTATCCTGCGCGCCAGCGCGCGCCGGCCGGGCCCGGCCTTTGCCGAGGTCGCCGGGGCCATGGCCATGCGTCGACGGCTGCGGATTCGCTATCACGGGCGTGCCCGCGATACCGAAAGCCAGCGTACCATCTCGCCGCAGCGGCTGGTCTATTACCGCGACAATTGGTATCTCGACGGCTGGTGTCACGACGCTAACGGGTTGCGCAGCTTTTCGCTCGACCGGATTCGCGCTGCCGAAACACTCGACGACGAAGCGCTCGATATGGACAGCGACGCCCTTGAGGCCGAGCTGGGCAGTGGCTACGGCATCTTCTCGGGGGCGGCGGCGCACACCGCCGTGATTCGTTTTTCGCCCCAGGCCGCACGCTGGGTAGCCGACGAGCAATGGCATCCCGATCAACAGGGCCATGCGCTCGACGACGGCGGCTACGAGCTGCAGGTGCCGTATTCGGCCAGCGCCGAATTGTTGGCCGACGTGCTCGCCTACGGGCCGGAGGCCGAAATCATCGCCCCGGAATCTCTGCGCCGGGCCGCTGCCGAGCGCCTGCGTGCGGCGGCAGCGCACTACGCCGAATATATTTAATGTAAATTCATACAGCCCAGGGTCGTTGTTTGACCCACCGCCACCGGCAAGCTCTCCCACGTTGACGACATCACGTGGACAAGGGGAGCGACCCATGAGCGAAACAATGGCCCAACGACTGATTCATCCGGCCCATGCCCAGCTGGTGCAGGCTGCACGCGCCGAGCGCCGTGCGCTCGTACGGGCACTGGCCATCGAAGCCGACTGGCGTTTCCACGACGGCCCCGAATGGGCGGCGCGCTACTGGGCTGCTTTCGGTGATCTGCGTCGCGACGTGGACAGTGCGCCGGAACTGCGCCTGGGCGCCGCGCTGGCGCCCCGCAGTGGCTGGTCGCCGCTGGCGCCGGTGGAATCCGACCAGGCTCGAGCCATTTTTCGGGCCCTGCTGGCCGCCTTGCATCCCCAAGTGGCCCCGCGTGCCGCGGCGGCGGATACCGAGGGGCTTTGGTCGCTTGCGGTGCGGGCCTATCGGGGTGGCGACGCGGCGCGTCTGCGCGAGCTGCTGGCGCGGGCACAGCCCAACGCCGCAGCGGCGCGGCTACCGGACGGCATCGTCGCGCTTCGAAGCGAACATGATCGCCTGGTCGGCGCACGCGCGGCGGTGGATCGCCGTCTGGCCGAACTGAGCCAGAGCTTTCCCTTCAATCTGCGCGATCGACTCGACGACGCCGACTGGGTACGCCGCCAGCGTCTGGGGCTGCGCCAGGTGCTCGAATTCGTGGCGCCGCCACGCCGCCGTTCTGCGCAGGGCGACCGCCAACAGGTATCCTGAGCCGCTTTCGCAACAGTCATCGAGGGTGGCCGTATGGCCCAGGCCCAACAGCATCGTCTCGATCTCGACGGCGAAGACCTGCAAACCCGCGTTGTCGAAGATACGGTGTACTGGATCGAGCGTGCACGCGAGATCACCGGCGCCAGCGCGCGGCGGCTGCCGGTACCCGCCGTCGCCTTCGATCTGCGGGGCCGGGCCGCCGGCCAGGCGATCTTCGCCCGTCGCAGCCGCGACTGCCGCATTCGGATCAACGCCGCGTTGTTAGCCTCGCATCCGCAAGAAATGATCGCCGAAACCGTGCCCCACGAAGTGGCCCACGTGGTGATCTACCGGCTCTACGGCCGCCGTGCCCGTCCGCACGGCAAGGAATGGAAAGCGCTGATGCGCGCCTTCGGCGTCGATCCGGCACCGTGTCATACGCTGCCCACCGAACCCGTACGCCAGCTCAAACGCTTTCGCTATGCATGCGGCTGCGAAGAACCCGCGTATCTCACCAGCATCCGCCACAAGCGTGCCCAGAAGGGCACCGATTATGTCTGTCGTGTTTGTGGGGAGAAATTGCGGTTTGCCGACGAGGGGGCGGGTTCGTAGCGGTTGGTGGATTGCGCGTAGGCTTTAACTCGAACCTTTCGTTTTCTGAATCAACGACGCGGGTACTTGCGGCTTGGGGTTTCGCACTGATGTGCAAGTGACTTTCATTTGCTTGTCCAGGTAAGTAACCAAAGCAAAGGACACCCTGTGTTGCGCCGATGCTGCGCATCGGTTCCCTCCCATCACGAATCGCGAGCGGGACGGCCGGAAACTCGCTGCGCTCAAACATCCGGCCGTCTTATTCCGCTCACGATTCGTGCTGCTCGGCGCTACGCCCAAGGGACCCGAATACACACAAGCTCGCTGCGCTCGCTCAAGGTCGCGTCTGTGGTTAATCGCCCGCCTGCGCCAAGGACTGGCGCCCCGCCCAGTCGCGGGCGAACTGCTCGGCGGTACGCCCGCTACGGGTGCCACGCGCCAGCGCCCACTGCAGAGCCGCGCGTTCCCAGGGCGCGTCCACGCCGATTTCGGCATCGATGCCGTGCGCGGCCAGATGCTTGACCGCGATGGCCAGATAATTCGCCTGATCGAACGGGTAGAACGACAGCCAGAGGCCAAAGCGTTCCGACAGCGAGATTTTCTCCTCGACGGCTTCACCGTGATGAATCTCGCCATCCACGTGCTGGGCGGCCTGATTCTCGGACTGGAATTCGGGCAGCAGATGGCGCCGGTTCGACGTGGCATAGATCAGCACGTTATCCGGCGCGGCGGCGAGCGAACCGTCGAGCACGGCCTTGAGCGCCTTGTAGCTGCCGTCACCGGCTTCGAACGACAGATCGTCCGAGAAGACGATGAATTTCTCCGGCCGCTCGGCCAGCGTGGCCACCAGATCGGGCAGGTCGACCAGACGGTGCGCCGGCACTTCGACAATACGCAGGCCGTCGTCCACGAAGGCGGGCAACAATGCCTTGACCAGCGACGACTTGCCCGAACCGCGCGACCCCCAGAGCAGGGCGTTGTTGGCCGACAGGCCGGCCACGAACTGGCGGGTGTTGGCGAGCAGCCGCTGTTTCTGGGTCTCGATTCCGTGCAGAAGCTCCAGCGGCAGTGCCTGCGGTGCGTCGATGGCCTGCAGGCGACCATCGTCACGCCAGCGAAACGCGCTCGCCGTCCAGTCGATCTCGGCACCGACGGCACGGCGCGCATCGGCAAGCCGCGCTTCCTGAACATCGGCAATACGTTCGAGCTGGGCCGCGATCCGGCCGAGGGTGTCTGTATCTGGCATGCGCAGGAGTTTATGCAAGCAGCCGGGTTTCGTGAAGCATCGACGCGAAAGGGGCGCGACAGGTTTCTATCCGCACGACCCACACGGGGCCGTGACTACGCAATAGACGAGCCGCTGACGACGTTTCTGTCCGCCCCGGCCCGCGACACGTCGTTGTCAAACACGTCCGCGACGCTGGCGCAGTTTCTATCCGCGCGGCCCGCGCGGGGCCACGACTCGGAGAGCTCGACTAAGCAGGTCCACCTGGACGTGTTTCTATCCGCGCGGCCCGCGCGGGGCCGCGACCTGAGGTATTCCAGTGGGCGATACAGCGGACATCCGGTTTCTATCCGCGCGGCCCGCGCGGGGCCGCGACTCTTCGTCAGTCTGCAAGTCGGTGCTGATGCCGTCGTTTCTATCCGCGCGGCCCGCGCGGGGCCGCGACGGTTGGTCGGGTGGTTGTAGTAGCCGGTCATCGTGTTTCTATCCGCGCGGCCCGCGCGGGGCCGCGACGGCAGCTCTCCTTGATCCTCGGCCATTCGATGCGGTTTCTATCCGCGCGGCCCGCGCGGGGCCGCGACTGGCGATGTAGTCCGCCGGGGCGTAGGCGATCTCGTTTCTATCCGCGCGGCCCGCGCGGGGCCGCGACTACGGCGACTTCATGCGTCAGCAGCTCATGGGAGTTTCTATCCGCGCGGCCCGCGCGGGGCCGCGACGCCGAGCGCATCCAGCGCCAAGAATGGTTGAACGTTTCTATCCGCGCGGCCCGCGCGGGGCCGCGACGCCTGGGAAGTGTTCCGGCCGGCGCGGCTCATGGCGTTTCTATCCGCGCGGCCCGCGCGGGGCCGCGACACGCTGCAGCTGCCGGCCGACATCATGCCCGTGCCGGTTTCTATCCGCGCGGCCCGCGCGGGGCCGCGACCGCCGGGCGCGTTGTTGCGCACACCCACCACGGCGTTTCTATCCGCGCGGCCCGCGCGGGGCCGCGACCAGCAACGAGGCCATGCGGCTCAACGGATTCGGGGAGTTTCTATCCGCGCGGCCCGCGCGGGGCCGCGACACGTCTTCATCCATTAGCGTGTTGGCAAACTCGCGTTTCTATCCGCGCGGCCCGCGCGGGGCCGCGACGCGTTTGCAGTGGGAGGCGAACGTCGGCTGCGAGGTTTCTATCCGCGCGGCCCGCGCGGGGCCGCGACAAATACACGCCAGTGGCGCCAGCCGTGCCTGCACCAGTTTCTATCCGCGCGGCCCGCGCGGGGCCGCGACGTGCCGCCTTCGGACTCAAAAATGGTCGTAAACGTTTCTATCCGCGCGGCCCGCGCGGGGCCGCGACGACATTCGATTATTTCGATATCAGCCATTTGTAGTTTCTATCCGCGCGGCCCGCGCGGGGCCGCGACCCGTCTGCCAGTACGGACGTTGCCCGTAAAGCCGTTTCTATCCGCGCGGCCCGCGCGGGGCCGCGACCGTCGAACCAGTATTTGTGATACCGACCGCTAACGTTTCTATCCGCGCGGCCCGCGCGGGGCCGCGACGCCGAAAGGCGGCAAGCGACAAGTGCCGCAGGCGTTTCTATCCGCGCGGCCCGCGCGGGGCCGCGACGTGTAACGCCGTCCAGGCCAATCGCGCCATCAGAGGCGTTTCTATCCGCGCGGCCCGCGCGGGGCCGCGACCGCCTAGCCTGAGCGGACCTGTGACGGACGAGAAGTTTCTATCCGCGCGGCCCGCGCGGGGCCGCGACGCCGGCGTACCGCGTTCCGCCAACGGCGCGCGATGTTTCTATCCGCGCGGCCCGCGCGGGGCCGCGACCTGATTTGCTCCAGACAGCTTGCCTCATGATTTTGTTTCTATCCGCGCGGCCCGCGCGGGGCCGCGACGGATACGCGGTTGACGGTTTGCGCGTAGTCATCTGGTTTCTATCCGCGCGGCCCGCGCGGGGCCGCGACCCCCAGCACCCACTTCATTTTACGATCCATCTTGTTTCTATCCGCGCGGCCCGCGCGGGGCCGCGACCGCCGGGCGTCGCCTCGCCCACGGCCGCCATGATCACGTTTCTATCCGCGCGGCCCGCGCGGGGCCGCGACGTATCCGGACTGCGCCACGACCCGCCTTTGTAGTGTTTCTATCCGCGCGGCCCGCGCGGGGCCGCGACGCAAGCATCTCGACGATGGCGCGGACCCAGACCCGGTTTCTATCCGCGCGGCCCGCGCGGGGCCGCGACCGGCCGAAGGCGCCGGCGAGCCGGTGTTGGCGTGGTTTCTATCCGCGCGGCCCGCGCGGGGCCGCGACCTCGTATCGACCAGATCGACGACGCCACCGCCTGGGTTTCTATCCGCGCGGCCCGCGCGGGGCCGCGACGCTCAGCGCCAGACGCGCCTGCCCACCGTGGCTGGTTTCTATCCGCGCGGCCCGCGCGGGGCCGCGACGCGGGCGCTCGACGACATCATTGCCGGTCGTGTCGTTTCTATCCGCGCGGCCCGCGCGGGGCCGCGACACGAGCTGCGCTCTGACCCGGCTTTCCGCGTGACTGTTTCTATCCGCGCGGCCCGCGCGGGGCCGCGACGCGCTTGACATGCATCATCGTCCCGCCAATTGGGGTTTCTATCCGCGCGGCCCGCGCGGGGCCGCGACTAGGCTGCATCGAGACGGCTGACACGATGCACAGGTTTCTATCCGCGCGGCCCGCGCGGGGCCGCGACTCGCGCGGCTGGCGATATCGCTGTTGACGGTTTGGTTTCTATCCGCGCGGCCCGCGCGGGGCCGCGACCCAGTGGCCATCCTCCACGGCCTGACGAAAGCCGGGTTTCTATCCGCGCGGCCCGCGCGGGGCCGCGACCTTGCCCTGCTGATCCAGTTCGGTGGATAGCTGGTTTCTATCCGCGCGGCCCGCGCGGGGCCGCGACGAACAGGCCCATATCGCGCAGACGCGACGGGGTGTTTCTATCCGCGCGGCCCGCGCGGGGCCGCGACTCGGTCCGTCCAATCGACTGTTTCTAATACGTTAGAACCTGCCTTGGTGCGAACCGCGGCGATATTGAACGAATTTCGCCGGTTATGCGACAGCTGGTCGCATAACGAATTGTTTTCCAGCTTGTTAAAGATCGGCGAACCTGCCGGGGTTACTGGGTACGCTTGGGGTTCGCGCGCACGATTCAGGTGCAGGATCAGAGGATGAGGGGCGCGTTAAGATCGCGTACCGGTTTGGCGCCGACATGTTCGACACGGCGCTGCCATTCGCGCCCCAGGAAGTAGAAGCGCAGGCTGTCTGTCTCTTCGTCGATGATATCGCACAGACGGCTTTTGAGTTTGACCCATTGATCGGGTTCGACTTCAATTTCGAACACTGAGTACTGTACGCGCTGGCCGTAATCCAGGCAGGCTTTGCCGACGCGGCGCAATCGCCGCGGGCCGTCGCTGCTGGTTACGGCGACGTCGTAGCTCACGAGTACCATCATCTGAAGATTGCTCCTTTACCCGCGGATGAAGGGAGGGTAGGCGTCGAGGTCGCCGCGTAGGTGGCGTGCGAGCAACTGCGCCTGGATGCTGGGTACGAGTCCGAGCGGTACGCGCTCGTCTAGAAACGGATGGACGAGTTCTTCGCGTTTGCGTTCCTGGTAGGCCGTGAGCACGGTTTTACGTCCGTCCTCAGTCAGTAGCACCGCGCCGCTTTCCGAAACGGAGAAGTCGCGCGCCTTGAGTTGGCGCCGGTTGATCAGCGTGAGCACGAGGCGGTCGGCAATCAGCGGGCGAAACTCTTCGGCGAGATCGAGCGCCAGGCTGGGACGGCCGGGTCGGTCGCGGTGCAGAAAGCCGACTGCCGTATCCAGGCCGGTCTGTTCCAGTGCGGAGCGACAGTCGTGCGTGAGTAGGGTGTAGACGAACGAGAGCGCGGCATTCACCCGATCACGCGGCGGTCGCCGATTGCGCCCGGAAAATTCGAACGCGGGATCGTCGCGATTGATTAGCGCTGGAAAGCTGGCGAAGTAGCGCTGGGCGGCTTCACCTTCGAATCCCCGCAATACGTCGGCATCGTGGGTATCGAGCAGTTTGTCTCTGATGCGCTCAAGCGTACGGATCGTTGTGTCGAGCGCCCTGCGATGATCGTCGCCCAATTGTTTGGCTCGGTCGCGTCGTTGTCGGTGCGCGACGGCACGCTGGTTGTGAATCTTGCCTATCAACAGATTGCGGATGACGGGAACGCAGGTGGCTGGGTCATCGGTTGCGCGATACTGGGCGCGTCGCAACAGCACGTTACCGGAGACCGGACCTTCGACACGTGCCTGGAATCGACCGTTCGGCGTGAAGTAGCTGATCGCGATGCCTTGTTCGCAGCAGTACGCCATGAGCGGCGGGGACACCAGCGTGCGCCCAAAACAGACCAGGGATTCGAGCATATGGGCGGGCAGGCGGCCGCGCTCTTGGCCTTCGATCATCATGACGATATTGGCGCCGTCCTTCTTGAGCCAGGCGCCTTCGCTCGTTACGTACAGCGTGTTGAGTAGCTTTCTCATGGGCGCGGCGTTATCTGCTCGGATAGCCAATGTGCGACGCTTTGGTGGGCCGACATGGCCCTTGGCCGGCAATCGTCGATCAGCGAGCAGCGATCGCATTTTTTTGCGTCGTAGATCGCGCGAGGTGTTTTGCCTTGGGCAAGCAATTGGGCCGTTTCGTGGGCAGTGTTTTCGGTAAGCGTGCGTAGCGCGGAGTCGAAGACGATGTCCTTGCGGCGCTTGGTCTGGCCATAGAAAAGCGCGCCGTTTTCGATCGTGACCCCGAGCATTTCTTCCAGACAGAGTGCCTGGGCGCACAACTGTACTTCGTCGGCGCGGTGGGCCTTGGGCCGACCGCGTTTGTACTCGATCGGTCGGACGATAGGCTGTTCGCTCGTGTCATCGAACTCGACGACATCGGCATAGCCGATCAGGCCCAATGTTTCGTGCGCCAGCGGCAACGCCATGGCGGTATGCACGCCGCGGCGTTGTTCGTGGCCGTAGCGATCTGCGCGTTCATGCAGTAGCCGGCCCTCGGCGGTATGACGGTTTTCCTGCCAGATGCGCTCGATATGGATGAGCGCACACTGGCGGTCACAGTACAGATAGTGCTGCAGCGCCGAGATCGGCACCGTGATGCCCGTTTCGCTCATGGATCACCTAGAGCATTTCCTCGACTGTAACGCCTTCGGGCAGATTGTCGCGATCGATTGTCACGGTGTAATCGGCGTAGTGACGAGCCGGCGTATTGGCCTCGCCTTCAACGCGACCGACGTGAACGCGATCAAAGAGCGTATGCGCGGGGGCGTTACCGAGGGCATTGTCGTGCTTGAACACGATGAGTTTGCGTGCCGACATTTCGCCTCGGGCGGCCGAACGATCATGCTCGAACATGTTGATCAGCGCACGCCAGAGCAGGCGCAGGTCGTCCTCGGAAAACCCGGTACGCTCGGCTAGCTTGGCCGATACATAGCCATGCGCGCGATAGAGGCCATAGGGCACGATATGTTTACGGCCCATGGTGCGTTCTTTCTCGAGATCCTTTTCATTCGTGACGGCCATTCGGGTGATTGACACTTCCATAGGTACGACCGGGTCAATGGAATTGGCAAAGGCCATCTGCACGGGCCCGCGGACCTGGCCCGAGTTGACCTCGGTGGTCATGACGGCACCGAATGTCCGCACGTCGAAGAAATTGCCACACATCCAGGCCGTCAGTTCGCGCGCCTTGGCAACGTCCTTTGGGAGCTTCTTCGGCTCAGGTTTGATGTCGAGCGCGTTGTAGGCCTTCTTGTGCTGGTCGTTGAGGACCGATTTTTCCTGCATATAGATCGCGTAACCGGGCGCGTCCTCCTGCTCGAGCTCCACGTAGTTACGGATCTTGCGTTTGAGGCAGACGTCGGTGACCAGCCCTTGATTGGTTTCGGGGTCGAGCCGCGGCATGTTGCCGGCGTCGGGGTCGCCGTTGGGATTGCCGTTAGTGACGTCGAACAGCAGCACGAATTCATAGCGGTTGGCGATGGCGGTCATTGTGCGTCTCCCTGGTCCTCTGGCGTCTCAGTATTTTCGCCCTGTTTCTTCTTGTTAAAGCGTGCCTGGGTCTGATGGTAGTAGCCGATGGCGAACCGGCCTTGATCCTCGATCTTCAGGCTCTTTGGTAGTCGCTCGTCGAGACCATCGACGATCTCGCGGATACTGCGCGAGATGGCGCCGGCGATCGCCTGGTCTTTTTCATTGCCCTTGCGCAGCTTGGCCAGATGATTCTTGACGTTGCGCAATAGCAGCGGGAATACGCTGGCCGGCGTTGCCGAGGCTGCACCGTAGTAGCGGTCGGCAATTGTGGCGTTGGTGTTCGGGACCGCCCGTGCCTGGGCATTTTCCAGTTCGGCGAACAGCCGTCCCAGCAGGTAGCCGGGGTGGGTGGAATGCGGGTCGAGACTCACGGGGATCTCCTCGATTGATGATTGTTGTCCGGCGGCCAGGCGCGTGTTTCGTGTGAGCACGGCCTTGCATAGTGCGATCCGGATGCCGCTGATATCGCCGTCGTTTCGAAAACGCATGACGAGATTGGACAATAGCGACTGCGGATAGCGCTGTCCGGTGAATATGGCCCGGGCGATCTCGCCAGCCAGATGCGGTGGAATGTCCTCGGCTTTGGCACGCCCCTCACGGCTGGGGGCAACGGCATACAGCAGACGCCAGATCGGCGGTAGGGCGCCTTTCCAGGGCAGCGGATCCAACATGAGGTCCTGGCGATGGCGAGCGAAGTGACGGGTTAGTTGTTCCAACGTGTTCACGCACCAGAAGCGCACCGACAACCGCGCGGCATTGGGCGCCAGGCCGAGCACAAAGAACTGGGTGTCGCCGGCCAGACCCAGATCGGTTTCGGACAGCGCCGTCCCATTGGCAACCTGCGCGAGCGCGGAACCCAGTCGCGCGGCTTCTTGTGCGTCGGTCGGCGGCTCGTTGAGCGCCTTGAAAAACATTTCGGCTGCCTCGGCCCGGGAGGTGTCGGCGGCCTGGGCCCAGAATACGACCGTCGCATCGCCGATGGTCAGGCGCTGATGATTGTCGTTGTCGCGACGCAGTAGATGGTTGAGTGCGGTGCTATAGCCGAATATGGCTTGCTTCGAGATGGAGGCGTTGGCCTGACCCTTGTGGCCGTAGGATTCATACGCGCCGGCGTTGAAAGAGATAAGGGAAGCCCCCGAACTCTGGGCACCGTTGACGTTGCGAATCGCCGGGTGGTCGAGGCCCAGCGGTGCGTGTTCGCCGGTGACCAGACAGGGGCCGTGGTCGCTGTCTTGCACGGTAAATGTTTCGTTCCATGACGCACGCATGGGCGGATGCTCGTGCACAAAGTGCTGTTTGCCGTCGAGTCTGAAAACGAGGTTCTTGTCCAAAAGGTCCTCGTGATAGCCGGGCAACGTATGAAACCGGGGCGGTTGCCAGGCGTCGAGCAATGCAAGAAATGCGCGGAGTTCCGGATCGTCGCTGTCAGCAAACAGATTGCGCTGACGTTGTTTAAAGGCTTCGTGTTCGTCCGCAAGACGTTTGCCGTCGCCGGCGGTGACGCCGAGGGCATAGGCTGTCTTGTCCCATCCGACATAGGCATGTATGCCGGAGGTGCGCCGTTTATCGACTGGCACGTATAGCGGGCGTGGGCGGAACTTGCCTTTGTCGTCCTGGATGCGCAGGTCGTCGATTTGCAGTGGTTCACCTGCGGCCGAAAAGACCAGTGCGAAGCTGATGTTTTCAGCCGAGAAACCCGGCTGAGGCACCTGCTGCTGTGCAGCCAGCCGTTGGTAATAGTCGTTGAGGGCGGTCAGGATCATGCGAGCGCCTCGGCGAACGGCGGCACCTCGATCACCCCATCGACCATGCTTGCGCGAAAAAAGCGCGGTGTCTTGCCGTTGGCAAAATCGATATCGTGGAGCATGAGGCCGAATTGCCGTTCGCCGGCCAGCGCAGCATCGACTTCGGGCATGGCGTCGTCCGATTCGATCAACTCGAAGGCGGCCGGAAATTCCCGTGTGCCGAGACACGGCATATGAAAGCACTGGCCCTGCCGCGCGCGGCGGTTGAAGATATCCAGATGCTTGCCGGCGCTGTCGCTATTATCGGCGCGGGCCGTGAATTCGAAGTGCGCTTCGATGACGTAGCCGACGTCACGCAGAATCGTCGAGGCGCGCTGCTGGCGGTTGGTATCAACGTAGTAGCGCAGTTCGTCGGTGCGGCCATTTTTCATGGCCTTGCTGATATGACCTTTCGGGGTCTTGCCGGCGACTTCGTTGCGTCTTATGGACTCGAAGCGGATCGGCTTCAGCACATGGATACGGTCGATGCACCAGCGAATCGCCGGTTTCCAGTGAATCGCTTCCAGAATGCCGCGAGCCGCCGAGGGCGTAATTACGTCATAGGAAAAACGCTCGGTCTTGAGTTCCGGGCGGGTGAAACAGGCCCGCTCGCCCCAGACATGTAGCCGTATTCCAAAGCTCATCGTGCTCCCCCGAGCATTTTTATCGACCCTACCAGAGATTTGACTCCGCCGAGCGATAGGTCGGATCGGACCAGTTCAGGCCCACATTCGGGTCATAGCTATTTGTGTTGAGTTCGCCCGGGTGCTCGTCAATCAGTACGACGAATTGATCGCCGAACCGGTCCGGCTCGATGGCTGCGATAACGCCGGCCTGTTCGAGTGCGTGAAAGCCCTTGATCGGCACCTGCACCGTGTAGGGCTGTAGCGCGCGCGCAATGCCGCCAACGCGCTCGGCGTGCGACAGACCAGCGATCGCGCGGCGGGCCCGGTCGTCGTAGGGGATGATCACCGACCGTTGCGTGTTTTCGATCAGTCGGTATTTCTGTTCCAGCATGTCGAACGGCAAACCGTCCAGCTGGGCGGTTTCGATCTGGCCGAGTAGGTCGTGCTTGTCGAGTTCTTGTGGGCCTTTCTGCCAGTAGAGCAGCCGGAAATAGGCAGTGATAGCGGCCGGCGCGAGCGGGGCTTCGCCATGGGCGCGTAGGACTTCGCGCGTGGCCTGGGCGAACTGTTTGAGTTCCGGCGGCGGCGCCCAGTCTTCGTTGGACGTCGCAAAAATACGGACTTCGCTTATGTCACGTTTGTATCGGCCTTCGCGGTTGCAACGACCGGCGGCCTGGGCGATCGAGTCCAGACCGGCCTCGGCACGCAGCACACGCGGAAAATCGATGTCGACACCGGCTTCGATGAGCGAGGTCGATACCACGCGACAGGGCGAGCCGGAGGCAAGCACCTCGCGGATTTCGGCCAGGATCTGGCGTCGATGTACGGCACACATCGCCGTGGTCAGGTGATAGGCGCCAGGGGAGTCGCCGATGGATTCGTACAGCGCACGCGCGTGCCGACGGTTATTGACGATACACAGTGCTTGTTCGCAATCGAGCAATTCTTCGGTCAAGCCATCATCGTCGAGCGTACCGATATGGCGAACCGTCACGCGCTCGAACTGCTGGGCGAGGCTGTGGGGATCGGGTGCCAGCTCGCGCACATCACGTAGCCCGCCGGTAAAACTGTGTGCGGGGCTGTCGGTTTCTTCCAGCGCCGGTTGGGTGGCCGTACACAGTACGATGCTGGTGCGGTAGTTGAGCGCCAGCTCGTCGAGTGCGGCCACGCTGGGCCGCAGCAAGGCAAGCGGCATCGTCTGTGCTTCATCGAGAATGACGACGCTGTTTGCGATGTTGTGCAATTTGCGTGCTTTCGATGTTTTCGCGGCGAACAGGCTTTCGAAGAATTGCACCGCCGTGGTTACAACGATTGGCGCATCCCAGTTCTCGCTGGCGCGCTTGAGTTTGTCCCGGCTGTGGCGATCTTGGCGGCCGCGGCGGCTGTCGTCGTCGAAGGCGCTATGGTGTTCGAGCACGGCGTCCTCGCCGAATGCGCCGAGGGCGTCGCGAAAAACGGCTGCGTTCTGTTCGACGATGCTGGTGAACGGAATCACATAGATCACGCGATCCATGCCGTGGGCGATGGCATGGTCGAGAGCGAAGGCCAGTGATGCCAGTGTTTTGCCACCGCCCGTGGGTACGGTAAGGCTGAAGTGGCCGGGCGGCTCGGGGGCCGCCGCGCGTACGTGGTGGAGGATGTCGGCCCGTCGCTCGTTGACCGGGCTTTTACGTGCTTTGACCGCCAGTTCGTCCAGATGGGTATTCAGAGCGTCGCGCAACGTGGACAAGGACGTCGGGTTGCCGCGTTCGGGCGGTGCATCGCCCGCCACGACGGTATAGAACGTCTCGGTTTCGATGAAATCGGCGTCCACGAGGCAGGAAAACAACATGCGCGTGAGAAACGCCATCTGGAAAAAGGGGCGGTCACGCCGTTGATGAAAGGCGCCGTCTGGATGTAACGAGTCTGGTAGCACGAGTTCTTCGCGCCAACGCCTACTCAAGATGGGTAGATCGGCGACCAGGCGATCGGACAGCGGGGTGCGCGTGCCCGCGTCCCGGCCGTTGGCCAGGCCCGCATGATGGCCTGCAACCGCATAAGCCAGCAGATGACCGAGGCCGTCGGGGAAACGTGTCTTTGCTTCGAGTGCGCCGGCCGTGGAATGGTCGACGCGTTCGCCACTGCCGCTCAGGCGTCGCTGGAAAGCCGGGCTGTATTTGCCTAGATCGTGCAGAAGTCCGGCCGCGCGCCCGGCATTCTCCCAGCCAAAGCGTGCTGCGCGCTTGGCTGCCAGATCGGCTACGGCCTGTAGATGGTCCGCCAGTCTCTGCCAGTCGCGGGCATCGCTGCACTCCGTGGAATGCGCATAGAACACGCCAGCCCCCTTATCGCCAACGCTCAGTTGCCGCCGGAGCAGCCGAAGGCCGCGCAGAGAACCCGAAGCGCGGCAGCGCTTTGGGCGGTCAACTGCAGCGCCTCGTTATGTTCTATTCCCATCGAATAAATACCGGCTGGTCTGCATGGCGCCATGAAAGACGCCTAATATGTCGATATCGCCATTGTGCTTGATCAAATAAACGATTCGATAGTGACCGTACAGCAGAATCCGAATATCTCGGTTTTCTACTCTTTCGTATCTATGCCCAATTTCTGGGTGCGATATCAGCACTTGCGCTCGTTCATATATCCCATTGACGACCGACGCTGCGGCCGATGGGTTATCTTGCGATATGTAGTCGTAGATATCACGTAGCCAAAGCCCGGCTTCGCGCGTCCAGTTTATTGTTGCCAAAACTTGATCCGATGCTGCATTTCATCGTTCGATATCGTTTTGCCGTCATCGGAATCGGCTATTCCCCGCTGCACCATCAACTCGAAAGCAAGCTCGCGTATCAGCTCTTCCTTAGACGTATCGGCCGGTTGCGCTGCAAGGAATTGCTCTAGGTCTTCTTTAGCGGTGGCCATTGCACACTCCGGTATTGAATCTCGACGAGCAGTTTAACTCCTAGGGCCTGTTGAGGTTTCATACGAGCGCCGCGTTGGTGTCCACAAATCGTGTCCTGCAAGGCGCGAGTCGAAGCATCGTGGCGTGCCACGATCAAGACTCGCAACGCCGCAGGGCGCGATTTGCGGCCCAACCCTACGGGACAAGCGCTGTTTTGCGGCAATCCAGCGTTCTAGCACGCTTGCGCAGAATCACTGCGCGGCGCGCGCTACGCCTCGTCTTGGCGCAAAACAGCGCTTGGCGCGGACTCGTATGAAACCTCAACAGGCCTTAGCAACGGATAACATAACGCGTACTGATGGGGTGAAATCACGTGGCCGGGCCGGTTTTGTCGAAGCGGCGTCCAAATTAAAGTCCGCGTCGCCGCTCGACCAGAGCCCGCGACCGCTGATCGGGCTCAAGGCTGCATGACCACCTTGATGCAGTTGTCGCGCCGGGCCTGGAACATGTCGTAGGCCTCGGGTGCCTCGTCCAGGCGCATGCGGTGGGTAATCACGAAGCTCGGGTCGATATCGCCGCGTTCGACGTGATCCATCAACGGCTGCAGATAGTGCTGCACATGGGTCTGACCGGTCTTGATGGTGAGCGCCTTGTTCATCAGCGCGCCGACCGGGATCTTGTCGGCGATGCCGCCATAAACGCCGGGAATGGATACCGTACCGGCCTTGCGACAGGCCATGATCGCCTGGCGCAGCACGATCGGGCGCGCGGTCTCCATCTGCAGGCTCTGCTTGACGTTGTCGTACCAGTATTCGAGGCCCACGCCGTGGGCTTCCAGGCCGACCGCGTCCACGCAGATGTCCGGGCCGCGCCCGGCGGTCATGTCCCGCAGGGCTTCGACGATTTGTAGCGTGTTGCCGACGTCGCGTGGGTTGAGCGTTTCCGCCCCGTGTTGCCTGGCGGCCATGTCGAGGCGTTCGTTGACGGTATCGATCGCGATCACACGGGCCGCGCCGAGCATTTTGGCACTGGCGATGGCGAACTGGCCCACCGGCCCGCAGCCCCAGATGGCGACGGTATCCCCGGGCTGCATATCGCACTGGGCGATGGCCTGATAGCCGGTGGGAAAGATATCGGTGAGAAACAGTGCCTGTTCGTCGGACACCGATTCCGGCACGACCATCGGGCCGACATCGGCATAGGGCACGCGCACATACTCCGCCTGGCCGCCCGCATAGCCGCCGAGGATATGGGTATATCCGAACAGCCCGGAAGGCGACTGGCCCCACATCTTCTCGGCCACGCCGGCGTTCGGGTTGGAGTTGTCGCACAGCGAGTGATAGCCGCTGTCGCACAAGAAACACTGACCGCAGGCGATCGTGAACGGTACGACCACACGATTGCCGACGGTGAGGTTGGTGACCGCCGAGCCGAGTTCGACGACTTCGCCCATGAACTCGTGGCCGACGATGTCGCCGGCCTGCATGCCGGGCATGAAGCCACCGTAGAGATGCAGATCGGAACCGCAGATGGCGGTCGAGGTCACCTTGATGATGGCGTCGCGCGGATTGAGTATCTGCGGATCGGCCACGTTGTCGACGCGCATGTCCTGCGCGCCATGCCAGCATACCGCTTTCATCGGATGACTCCTTCGCGCGGCGTGGTATGAATGGCGGCGGTCGGTACTTCGCCGGCCTCCATCACCTGTTTGAAATGACGCAGATCCTCGCGCACCGCCTCACGCGACAGAGCGTTGACGAAACCCAGCGGGGCGGCGGCCAGCAGGCCGTGCGGCAGCTCGTAGCGCAGCTTGAGTTCGACCTGGGTGCCGCGTCCGCCCGGCGCCGGGACGAACCGGATCTCGCCGGTCTGGGGCACGTCCGAGCCTTCGAGGCTGCGCCAGACGATCCTTTCGCCCGGCACGTCCTCGACGATTTCCGCCTCCCATTCGTAGGCGCCGCCCAAGGGTGTTTCCGCCTGCCAGCGCGACCGGCCGTCAGCCAGATTCTCGACTGCGGTAATCGAGTTCATGATGGCAGGCAAGCGCGTGAAGTCGCGCCAGAAGGCATATAACTCTTCGCCCGGGCGGGCGATAGTGACGGCCGCCGAAAGTTCGAGCGGGCCGGCTCGATGGCCGGTCAGCGTGCGCTCGGCGCCTTGCATGAGCGAGCGGCCGGTGCCCTTGAGCCCGCGCCCGGTCGAGGCGCGATAGGCCAGATAGCCGCTGAACGCGCCCAGCGCCAGCCCGGAAAGGCCGCCGCGACGCATGCCCACCATGAGCGAACCCACGCTTGCGGCAAGCGCCAGTGCGCGCTGTTTTTCGCGCTCTCTGGCACTGTCCAGATGTGAATCGTCGTCGCTGCGATAGTCGATCGGCCGTTGTGAGGTCATGCGCGCGCTCCATGCGATTGGCGAGCCTCAATGTAGCGCGCCGCGCGTGAGAACGCGTCGGTGGAAGTCCTGACATGATTTCGGCGTGGCCGGGGTTACACTCGGCTAGGGTTCGACTGGCTCACGCGTCGGTCGAATCACTCGAATACGGGCGGTCACGGCTTGCCGGGCGCTGGCTGGCGGGTGGGCCCGCCGATTTTGCAATGGCTCTGTAGAGCTCTGGGAGAGGTTATGGATACGGGACTCGAACGCCGCAACGGCCGGCCGCTGACTGCATCGCGTGTCGTGGATGAAGTCTGTCGGCATCCGGTGATTACCGGCGCGGCTGTTGTGGGTACGGCGGTCGTACTCGGCGCGCTGCTGCACTATGGTCCGGCGCCGCGCAGACGGCGCTCGCTTTTCGACCGGGTTCGCGCCTCGCTGCGCTCGCTGTTCGACTGACTGACGCGATCCGCTCGTGCTGTCCGGCTGAAGCCGAGAACGAAAAAGCCCCGGCCGAATAATCGACCGGGGCTTTTTCGTGCCGTTGAGGCAGTGGGCAATCAGGCCAGCTTGCGGTGCTTGGCCTTGGCCGAGCCTTCGGATGCATTGCCGAGACGGCGTTTGCGGTCGGCTTCGTAGTCCTGATAGTTGCCTTCCAGGAACACCACGTCGTCGTCCTCGAACGCCAGAATATGCGTGGCGATACGGTCGAGGAACCAGCGATCATGCGAGATCACCAGCACAGCACCCGGGAACTGCAATAGCGCTTCTTCGAGCGCACGCAGGGTTTCCACGTCCAGATCGTTGGTGGGTTCGTCGAGCAGCAGGGTGTTGCCGCCTTTTTGCAACAGCTTGGCCAGCTGCAGGCGATTGCGTTCACCGCCGGAGAGCTCCGACACACGCTTCTGCTGATCGGAACCCTTGAAGTTGAAGCGCCCGATATAGGCACGCGACGGGATTTCGTAGTTGCCGATCTGCAGGATGTCCTGACCGTTGGAGACTTCTTCCCACACGGTCTTGGACGAATCCAGCTCTTCGCGCGACTGGGTCACATAGGCCAGGTCAACGGTATCGCCGACGCGGATTTCGCCGGAGTCCGGCTGTTCCTCGCCGTTGAGCATGCGAAACAGCGTGGTCTTGCCGGCGCCGTTGGGGCCGATGATGCCCACGATCGCGCCCTGCGGCACCTTGAGCGATACGTCTTCGTAGAGCGTGCGGTCACCATAAGATTTGGTGACGTTGTTCATTTCGAACACGAGATCGCCCAGGCGCGGGCCCGGCGGGATATAGATCTCGTTGGTCTCGGAGCGCTTCTGGTATTCCTTGGACTGCAATTCCTCGAACTGCTTCAGGCGCGCCTTGGACTTGGACTGGCGGCCCTTGGCGTTCGAGCGTACCCATTCCAGCTCGGCCTTGATGGCCTTCTGGTGGGCGTCCTCGGATTTCTGTTCCTGTTCGAGGCGTTTTTCCTTCTGCTCCAGCCAGGAGGAATAGTTGCCCTCGTAGGGAATGCCGTGGCCGCGGTCGAGTTCCAGAATCCAGCCGGCGACGTTGTCGAGGAAGTAGCGATCATGGGTGACCGCGACGACCGTGCCGGAGAAATCCTTGAGAAAGCGTTCCAGCCAGGCGACGGATTCGGCGTCCAGATGGTTGGTCGGCTCGTCGAGCAACAGCATGTCCGGCTTGGACAGCAACAGCCGGCACAGGGCCACGCGACGGCGCTCGCCGCCGGAGAGCTTGGAGACGTCGGCGTCCCACGGCGGCAGGTTCAGCGCTTCGCCGGCACGATCCAGCGTGTTGTTGATTTCCCAGCCGTCGGCGGCATCGATGGCTTCCTGGAGCTCGGCCTGTTCGGTCAGCAGGGCATCGAAGTCGGCGTCCGGGTCGGCAAAGGCTTCGCTGATTTCGTTGAAGCGGGCCAGCTTGTCGGCGATATCGCCCAGGCCTTCCATGACGTTGCCGCGCACGTCCTTGGATTCGTCCAGCTGCGGCTCCTGCGGCAGATAGCCGATATTGATGCCGGGCATCGGCCGTGCCTCGCCTTCGATCTCGGTATCGATACCGGCCATGATGCGCAGCAGGGTGGACTTGCCGGCGCCGTTGTAGCCGAGCACGCCGATCTTGGCGCCCGGGTAGAAGGACAGATAGATATCCCGAAGGATATGTTTTTTCGGCGGCACGACCTTGCCGACGCCGTTCATCGTGTAGATGTACTGAGCCATGGTTTCGCGGGCCTGTGTCAAAGGGTCGTCAGTGTAAGCCAACACGCGGTGCGACTGAATGCCGAATCAGCGCAATCGCGCGGGGATTATGTGTCCGGGCAAATATCCTTATTCCGGATCAGTCTAAGAAAGCGTCTTTAAAATAACGCAATCACGCTTATCATAAGCGCCATACGTAGTCGCGCGCTGCGATGCGTCGCTCGTGGCGTGAGTCGCGCGAACCAATTCAAACGAGGTAGCAGCATGCAAGTCGATGTCGCCAAAGCCAATGCCGAACTCGCCGGCAAGCATCCCAAGGAAATCGTCGAATGGGCGGTGGGCCTCGGTGGCAAGACCATCGTCACCACCAACTTCGGCCCGGACGAGGCGGTGATCCTGCATCTGGCGACCCAGGTCCAGCCGGATATGGACGTAGTCTGGATCGATTCCGGCTATGCCACGCGCAAGACCTACCTGTTCGCCGAAAAGCTCATCGAAGACCTCAAGCTGAACATTCACGTGTTCAACCCGCTGTCCTCGGCGGCCCGTCGCGATGCGCTCATGGGCATTCCGGACGTGGACGATCCGCAGCACGAAGAGTTCACCCGTCAGGTCAAGCTGGAGCCGTTCGGTCGGGCCATGGAAGCGATGGCGCCGGACGTGTGGCTGACCGCCGTACGTCGCGACCAGACGGAATTCCGCAAGAACATGGATATCGTCTCCCAGGACAAGCCGGGCGGCGTGGTCAAGGTCGCGCCGGTGCTTGAATGGACCGCCGACGACATGGCGGCCTATCGCGAGAAGCACGGCCTGCCCAACGAAACCAACTACTACGATCCGACCAAGGTGCTGGGTAACCGCGAATGCGGCCTGCATAACCGCTTTACGGCATAGTCGGGTCTTTAAAGCGCCGCTGTACTAGCGGCGTACAACGAAAAAGGTCGCAGGCGTTTCGCCTGCGGCCTTTTTTGTGCGCACTCGATCAGGGATACGAACCGGCACGTGTGTTGACGCGCCGATTCCGTCAGCTAATCCGTCTTTCGTGCGTCTACGCGTTTCGTCGCGTCCCAGGCTGTGTGAAAACGCGTGAGTTAGCGTACTTTTCCCCATCAGCT